>JAIXVO010000096.1 GCA_027482985.1 Cyanobacteriota bacterium | reverse complement strand
TATGTCGATTGGCTTTTGACGGTGCCGTTGCTCTTAGTTGAAACAGTCGCCGTGTTAGCGCTACCCGGTAAAGAGTCCAGACCGTTGTTGATTAAGCTGGTTGTCGCTTCGGTGGTGATGATTGCCACGGGTTATCCTGGCGAAATCTCTCACGATCTGACCACTCGGATCATTTGGGGTACGGTCAGTACGATTCCGTTTGCCTACATTCTCTATGTGCTGTGGGCCGAATTGTCCAAGTCGCTTGTGCGGCAACCAGCGGGCGTGCAAACCTTAGTGCGAAACATGCGGTTGTTGCTGTTGTTCTCGTGGGGGGTCTACCCGATCGCATACCTGTTACCCATGGTAGGCATCACAGGCACATCGGCGACGATTGGGGTGCAGCTTGGTTACACGATCGCAGATGTGTTGGCAAAACCGATTTTTGGCTTATTAGTGTTTGCGATCGCCGTCACGAAAACGAAGACTGATCAAGCGGGTAGTTTAGCGCCGGAAGCCAGTCACGCGGCTGAACTCAACGTCCTGCCGACACCCGCTCAGTCCTAACAGTGTCGGGGAGATTCCCAACCTGATTGACTGACAAATCTTTTTCCCCTCATCCCTAAATCCCTTCTCCCACAAGGGGCGAAGGGACTTCGAACCGAAAACTTGGCTGGCAAGCCCCTGTCCCGCTCTGGGAGAGGGGTTGGGGTGAGGGCGGTTCAAGTTTTGTCAGTCAATCAGGTTCCCAACTTTAATTTTCAGTTGTAGTTAAATTCTCTGAATCTCCCCACCTGACTCACTGCTTACAACTGTTCAACCGCAAGGAAATTAGGATGTCTCATTTCAATACACTGCATAGCAAACTGACTGATGTCGAACTGCTCAAATTCTCTCTCCGCAGCCTGGGGCTAGTCGTTCAAACCAATGCAGAAATACGAGGTACTAATCGCCAACGAGTCCGAGCTGACATCGTTGCGGTGCTTGAGGGTGAATACGACTTGGGATGGACGCGGAACGCGAATGGCTCGTTTGATCTGATTGCTGATCTCTGGGGCGTAGCGCGAAAACACGATATGGCCGCGTTGATTAGTTCGATCAATCAAACCTATGCTGTGCAGCAAACCCTGGCAGCAGTGAAACGCCCCGGTTTACAAACGGCGAATGTCAAGCTGGTTGTGCGATCGTAATGGCGGACTGAGCTGGGGCGATCGCGGTTGCAGCGATCGCCCCAGCGGTCGCTTCCGATTACCTGCACAACGCTCAACCAAATCTACGACAGTCTTATATTTAATTGCCCCTTCCCACTGAGGATCGCGATCCAGGTGCATTGAGAGACTGTCAGCCCATCGCTCTTCGCACCAATCTCTCACTGTCCACAGGCAAACCTTTGTTCTCCAAATTAGCAAAAATAGGTAATAGTAATGCCGATTAAAGATCAACCAACACCACCCCGTTCTCGCTTATTCAGTAATATTTTTCTGATCGCAGGAGCCTTATTTCTAGCTGCTACTTTTATTTTTCCAGTTGTTTTTGGCTCTCAAGTTCCTGGCGTGCCTTATAGCCTGTTTATTCATCAGGTGCAAGAAGGCGAAGTGCAACGGGTGCAAGTGGGACAAAATCAGATTCGCTTTCAATTAAAAACGGCTGGCGACCAGGCGGGGCAGGTGTTCTCAACCACTCCGATCTTTGACTTGGGCTTGCCCAACTTATTGGAAGAGAAAGGCGTTGAATTTGCGGCGACACCACCGCCCAAAAATGGATGGATTGGCAACGTTTTGGGTTGGGTGATTCCACCGCTAATCTTTGTGGGGATCTGGCAGTTTTTTGTTCGGCGTGGCAATGGTGGTGCTCAGGGGATGCTTTCCATTGGTAAAAGCAAAGCCAAAGTATACGTTGAAGGCGAAACGGCGAAGACGACCTTTAAGGATGTGGCTGGGGTCGATGAAGCGAAGGCGGAATTAGTGGAAATTGTGGATTTCCTCAAAACGCCAGAACGCTACACCCAGATTGGGGCCAGAATTCCCAAAGGGGTATTGTTGGTGGGGCCACCAGGCACCGGGAAAACGTTACTCGCGAAGGCGGTTGCTGGAGAAGCCGGAGTTCCCTTTTTTAGTATTTCGGGTTCTGAGTTTGTGGAAATGTTTGTCGGTGTGGGTTCTTCCCGGGTGCGGGATTTATTTGAGCAGGCGAAAAAGCAAGCTCCCTGCATTGTGTTTATTGACGAACTGGATGCGATTGGCAAATCTCGGAGCAGTAATGGCTTCTATGGCGGCAATGATGAACGCGAGCAGACGCTCAATCAGTTGCTCTCTGAAATGGATGGCTTCGCTGTAGAAGATGCCACCGTGATTGTGTTAGCTGCCACCAACCGTCCGGAAATCCTGGATCCGGCTCTGTTGCGCCCGGGTCGGTTTGATCGGCAGGTACTGGTCGATCGCCCAGCGTTGTTGGGCCGAGAAGCTATTCTCAAGATTCATGCCCAGAAAGTGAAATTGGGTGCAGATGCCGACCTCCGGTTGATCGCCACCCGCACTCCCGGTTTTGCGGGTGCAGATTTGGCCAACCTGGTGAATGAAGCGGCTCTGTTAGCGGCTCGGAATGGTCGGCAGGCGGTGGCACAAACAGACTTTGCCGAGGCGATCGAACGGGTTGTGGCGGGGCTGGAAAAGAAAAGCCGCGTTTTGAACGACAAAGAGAAGAAAATCGTGGCTTATCACGAAGTCGGTCATGCCCTGGTCGGTCAGCTAATGCCAGGGAGTGGCCGGGTGGAAAAGATCTCGATTGTGTCGCGCGGCATGGCAGCCTTGGGCTATACGCTGCAACTGCCAACTGAAGATCGGTTTTTGATGGACGAGGCGGAATTACGAGGGCAAATTGCCACCTTACTGGGTGGGCGATCGGCGGAAGAAATTGTGTTCAACAGCATTACGACCGGAGCCTCGAATGACTTGCAACGGGCAACCGATTTAGCCGAACAAATGGTGACGACTTTTGGGATGAGCAAAGTCTTGGGACCGCTGGCTTATCAGCAAGGCACACGCCCGATGTTTCTGAATGACGGGATGACTAATGCCCGCCGGGCCATCAGCGAAGAAACGGCTCAAGCGATCGATCGCGAAGTGAAAGAGATTGTCGAAACAGCCCATCAACACGCATTAGAGACCATCAAGCACAACCGGGAATTGCTGGAAACTATCACCATGCAACTTTTGGAAACAGAAGCGATCGAAG
>JAIXVO010000656.1 GCA_027482985.1 Cyanobacteriota bacterium | reverse complement strand
GTTATTTGTGGTATCGCTGTGAAATTGCTGTTGGATGAGAATCTTTCAGACCGAATTATTGGTCGGATTATCGATCTTTATCCTCATTCTGATCATGTCAAAACTTTGGCACTGACCAGTACTGATGATGGCATCATCTGGGAGTACGCCAAAGCAAATAATTTTGTGATTGTCTCCAAAGATGCGGACTTTCATCAGCGGAGTTTGCTGTATGGTCATCCACCCAAGTTTATTTATCTCCAGGTTGGTAATTGTTCAACGTCAAAAATTGTGCAGATGTTGAGAGCCAACTTTGACATCATTATTCAGTTTAGCGATCGGGAATCAGAAAGTATATTAGTGTTGATATAGTGTCAAGTCGCCGCTGCAAAACCCCGAACTGCGGTGGTGTTGGTTAAATCCACGATCAACTTGTCAGCGGACGAGTGAATACCAATACTACGAATTTCAAGCGATCGATCGATCGCCCGTTGACGGCCAGCGAACAGGCCCCGATCAAAGCCTGAAGTCAGAAGTCAGAAGTCAGGCTTCGACGTGAGCGCTCAGCCGAACGTAGTCAAAAGGTTCTAGCTGGTCTATCTGATTAACCCCCAACCCCTATCCCCCACCTCCCATCTCTTCAAAATCTGCTCTACCATAGGAAGACTTATTAGTCTGTTGGTGATATGGAATCGAATCAGTCTCGCGCCCGGTCTACCGAAGCCTTTTCGATGGATGATTTTGCCAAAGCGTTGGAAGGCTTTGACTATGAATTTCAGCGGGGGCAAATTGTGCGTGGCAAGGTCGTCAGCTACGACACAAATGGCGTGTATATAGACATTGGGGCGAAATCTTTGGCGTTTGTCCCGGAGCAGGAAGTGAGTTTGCGGGGCGTGAAGGAGTTGTCGGCGGTGTTGCCGCAGGATGAGGAAGCGGAATTCTTGATTGTACGGGAACAGGATGCCGATGGGCAGGTGACGCTGTCGCTGAAACAACTGGAGATTCGCAAAGCCTGGGATCGGTTGGCGGAAATTCAGGACAGCAATCAAAGTTTGTCGGTGCGGGTGACGGGTACGAATAAGGGCGGTGTCACGGTGGATGTGCAGGGTGTGCGAGGCTTTATTCCGCGATCGCACTTGGTCGAACGGGACAATCTGGAAGCGCTGGTGAAAACCACCCTGACGGCTACCATCATTGAACTGAATCAGGAGAAGGGCAAATTGGTGCTGTCCAATCGGTTAGCCAATCGCTCGGCGGCGTTCAGTCAACTGGAAATTGGGCAACTGGTGGAAGGCAAAGTCAGTGGCATGAAACCATTTGGCGTGTTTGTGGATCTGAATGGCACCAGCGGCTTACTTCACATCAACCAGATCAGCCAGAAATATATCGAGTCCCTGAATTCCGTCTTTCAAGTTGGACAGATCATCAAGGCGATGATCGTCAATCTGGATGAAGGTCAGGGTCGCATTTCCCTGTCTACCAAAGTGCTGGAAAACTACCCCGGTGAAATGTTGGAGAACCAGGAAACCGTCATGACCGAAGCCAGCGATCGCGAACCCCGCGCCCGTAAAGCGGTGTTAGGCGAGTAACCCTTGAGGGCAGGGTGATTCTCAGGCGATGAGTCGCTGATCAATCCGAACACGCTCCTGCCCTACTCAATTTCGTTCCTCGATTGAGGCACCAGAACCATGCAAGTCCAAGTTCAACAATGGAATCAGCAATTGACGGTGTGTATTCCAGCCGCGATCGCGGCTCAGATGCAATTGCAGGCAGGCATGCACGTTGACCTTGAAGTTGTTGACGGCAAATTAATGCTCCTGCCGCCCCAACCCAACCCTCACCTGGATCAATTGCTGGCTGAAATTACCACTGATAACCTCCATGCCTCAATTGATACAGAAGAGGCGATCGGGCAAGAGGCTTGGTAATGCCTACCGCATATTTTCCTGAGCAAGGTGATCTAGTGTGGCTAGACTTTAACCCTCAAAGTGGCCGGGAGCAAGCCAAGCGCAGACCCGCTCTGGTGCTTTCACCGTTGGTTTACAACCGCAAGGTTGGGTTGGGAATCTTTTGTCCAGTTACTTCAAAGGTGAAGGGTTATCCGTTTGAGGTGTCGCTGCCTGACGATTTACCTATTACAGGCGTAATTTTGGCAGATCAGGTTAAATCTTTGGACTGGCAAGCCCGCCAAGCAGAATTCATTTGCAAAGCGCCCGATACCGTCACGACTGAAGTTATTCTCAAAGTCAAAACGCTTTTGCCCCTGCCTTCTATCCCACAAAACGCATAATCATCAGTCATCGAAAATATCCCCTTGCTGAATCAATCGTCGTTCTCCAGAACTTGCCGACGCAGCCGACGCATCCCTTTCAGCAGCTGGATATCGTCTGGATCAGGAGCATCAGCATAGGCATCGTTAATATTGTCCAGTGATAAGGATTGGCGGATCTGATATTGATGCACAAACTCGGACAAGGCGATTTCGAGCACTTGGTCGCGGGAAACATTCATCGCTTTCGCGATCGCGTCAGCATGCTCTAAAAGCTCTTGCTGCAGTAATACCGCTGTCTCAACCGTGGTCATACTCACTCAACCTTGTATGGTGACCTCCATTCTACTGCTCCAACTTCCACCCAATCGTGAAACTTGCTCCTACTCGCTATCTTGCCCGTTCGGTTCGTCGAGATACGCACATCACAGGAGACCCCAACAGCAACTAGTACTGATTGATAGAATCAACGCAATCCGGTGAAGAAGCGAGTGGAGAAAAAGCTGCGAATCGCTGGATCAGGGTGTGGAAGGCAACATTTTCAACCCAGTCATCCTCTATGAATCAACCCAAAATTCTGATTGCTGTCTCTGATCCTGCAATACGGAACTTAATTTTTCGGTTCTTGACTCAACAAGACTACCAATTGGAAACTGCTACGACCAGTCAAGCAGCGATCGCCCATGTCAATTCATTTCAACCAAATCTGGTGATTTGGGATGCAGCATTCACTGAAGCCAGTGATCATGATCTGTGCCAACTCATCAAACAACAGGATGGACTGATCCTGCATCTTATTGGTGGAAGGCAACAAGTGGATCGATCAATCGAATTTGCGCTAGTGGGTAATGACTACCTGATCAAACCGTTTAGTTTAGGTGAACTCGGTGTTCGTGTGGGAGCGCTATTGAAAGCCAGCGATCGCTGCATCCCTAACTGAATGTGAGTTCGGGTTAAGCCGGAGGCAACGATAGGTCAATCGCCAGCGACGGCTTCTTCGGTTGATGGCAGTAGGCAATCAAGCCACACACCAGGTTGACCATGAGGTTGACGGGTGAGCGATGGCGGGAATGCTCAATTTGCGAAATGTTCTTGAGCTGGTCAATCACCGACTCGATGATGGCGCGTCGGCGCAGTAGCAATTTGTCAATGAGGGGCAGCAAGCGCCCTTTCATGCCGCGTTTGAGCCGCGTGATGAGTTGGATACTCAAGGTCTGCCCCAAGTGCAAGGCGAGGGGGGCGGAGATGTACCCTTTGTCGCCAAAGACTTTGCCCACCAAGCGTTGGAGTAGTTTGGGTAAGGGCTTGCGGTCATCGGTGTTGCCTGGGGTCAGCATCACATTGAGTAACTCACCGCGATCATTGACCACGAGATGCAGTTTGAAGCCAAAGAACCAATCCACTGAGGTCTTGCCGCGGGCCACGAGGCCGTCAAAGACCTTGTGCCCGTTGATCCGCCGATTGTGGCAGACCTTGAGACTGGTGGCATCGACAAAGCTGATGCCACTACAGCGGCCAAAGCAGGAGCGCAAATAGGCACACAAAGGGAACAGTACCGCGGGGTCCCATTCGACAAAGCGGTTGTAACTGACTAACCCGGGAAAGGCCTTGCGCCAGTAAACGCAGACAGGCCGGGTGTAGAACGTTTTGAAGTTGCGGTAGCCAAGCTGATGAAAGGCAATCAAAATCGTCATGATTTCACTGGTGCTCAGGCCTCGCTCTCGCTGGCGTTGCACGGCACCACTGCTCAACAAATACTGTTGCCATTGCGGTTCAAACTGTTGGCAGAAATCATCGACGTGACAAAACAAGGCTTCTAGACTAAGCATAGGGCGGTTCAAGCTCATAAGTTTTTGTTACTTTCAGCCTATCGGTTCCGCCCTTTTCTTATCCCGAACTCACGTTAAATAGCCGCTGCAACTCAATCAAGATTTATTGCCAGTCCGCTCCAGCAGGGTTGTTATGCGTCGGCTCGACTCATGACCCTACTGCTTGCATCTCCATTTCTATCTTCATGGCTCGTATCCCAAGGTTAGCAAAACAACTTCTTCCAATTGAAAAATTGTTTCAGGACTTAGTTGCCCAATCTTCCGAATCAAACGAGTTTTGTCCAACACACGCATCTGAAAGCATAGGGCAACAGAATCTTGATCCAGCCCACCATTGCCCTGCTCAATTAGCAAACATATAGGTAAGGCTGCACGGCGTTGATTGGTGGTAAGAGGAATGGCAATGGTTGTACTTGAGAACTGAGAAACTAGGTCATTTTGGAAGATGATGACAGGACGAGTACCAGCTTGTTCAGAGCCTTGGGTTGGATTGAGGTCAGCTAACCAAACTTCACCTCGTTTTAGTGAATTGGTCATGCTTAATCTTCCTGATGGAGCATTTCTGCATAGTCGCTCATGTCTTCTTCGGCAAGGGCATGATCCTCATCAGCAAATTCTGTAAACAAGGAAGCCAGTTGGATCGGGTCGAGGGTAGCTCGTCGGTGTTGATCACGAAACTTTAAAAAAGCAATAAAGTCAGCAACCTGCTTGAGTTGATCGCGAGTCAGTTGATCTAGGTCTTGCTTGAGAGCTTCAGTACTGACGAACATAGAAGAAATGTAACGATTAAAAGCCGTCTCTATTATACCTTTAGTTCTTTAGTATTTCGGCGGTGGCAAGAGGTCGCCAAAAAGGATGGATTTAGGACAGGATGATGACCAATAGCCAGGATATCCTAATAATTCGTATTTTGCTGATGGTTCCATAGGTCGTCCATCGAATAGGCTCTTGGGAATTTTCTTTTTCTTCCATTCTTCCCATTCTCTTTTTTCTTTTTTTTCGGTTTCCCTATCCCGAAGCCAGAGTTCTACCTCACCTTTATTAATTCGATAAAAAAATCTGCTGTCTCGCTGTCATACCAGGTTTTACCATCAGGAGAGAAGATATAACTCAACTTCATAACGGCTCGTTGCGAGATGCCGTTTTCCTTTTCTGCTGGCGAAACTGCATCCGTAGTAGTCTC
>JAIXVO010000199.1 GCA_027482985.1 Cyanobacteriota bacterium | reverse complement strand
CCACACTACAGCCGTAAAATCCGCCCCCAATCACCGCGATCGTGCTGCCTTGTAAAAATCCATTCGTGAGAGGCTCGTTTGAAAGATGGCTCAACATGGAGACTGTATTGATTAACTAAAAGAATGTGCTTGAAATTTTGGCATCACACGATACTTAGCAATTTAATGTCTAACATTTACTTTGATGGCTCTACTTGATCATTGCCTGCCTGTTGTTCATAGTTTGAAATAATGCTCTGAATCTCATCTGCGGCAATATCAACTTGTTCAGATTTTATGTAAATCGTTAGCAGAATGATTCCTGTTGCTGTTTTCACGTAATAAATCAAACGGTATCCACCGCTTTTGCCTTTCTGAGTGTCACTGTTACGGACTCTCAACTTGAAGACCGCGTAACCCACTCCAGGGATTTGATCACCTGGCAACTCTCCCTGTTCAAGCTGCTCAATCACAGGCTGTATATCATTCCGAATACTACGATATTTCTTAGCAAGTGTGCGTAGATTTCGCCTAAACGTTGGCGATGCTTCAACTTAAATAAAAGACTGATCAGTCATTTTCCAGTCGTTCCCACAGTTGAGAGACTGGAATCGTTTGTCCAGTCATCGCTTCGTGCCAAGCTTGCTTCAGATCTTGTAGAAGTTCCGCTTGAGACTGTTCTTCTACTTCTGGATCTGAGCCGTCTGGAATTAAAACAATCACTTCTACTCGGCTATTGCGATCGCCAAGGAGAGGGGCATCTAAAGTCAATTGCCCTTGTTCATCAATGGTTGCCATCACTTTGAGTGCTTTCATCACTTTATCCTTCAGAGCTACGATTGACGTTCAGTTTCACATTGTTCAGCCCAACCTACGATTGAGCCTCCAGCACACACTTAGAGTGGCTTGAAATATCTAGCGACTGGGAAAAGCTCAAAGCCTGCTTTTTCATACATATGGCGGGCTGGCGCATGACCAGGATCACCTGCCGTCTCAACCATAGCAATAGACATGCCAGCATCTTTCATCTGAGCGAGAGCAAACTCGACTAAAGCGCTGCCAATGCCGTGACCTTGAAAATCTGGATCGACAGCCACCATATAGATTTCACCCATACTGTCTTCTAAGTGTAGTTTTACGGCGACAAAGCCCACTGTCAAACCCTTACCGATCGCGACCCAGACACTTGTGTCTGTCGCAGCACAGACAGCCTCTACAGCTTGTTGCTGACTGACCTGCCATTGATTGGGGTAGAACGCTTGATATACATCCGCATTCATCACGTTTTGAAGTGAATCGAAGACTGGAGTCCACGCCCGAATCGAAAGCCGAACAACAGACTCCAGATGAGGGGGAGCGTAAGCTTCAATTTGCATTTTGGAATTGCTACAAAAATCTGTGAATTTCGTTAACGAGCGTCGGGGCGGTAGAAGCCGAGGGCGGCTTTGAAGAGTTGGGAGAGGACGTGGAGTTCACCTTTGAAGCCGCCGATTTTGCTGGGGGTGGGACCTTTGGCTGGATAAACGCGGGAGACGGGCAACTCTTTGACGCGGTAGCCGAGGCGGGGTGCCATCACCGAGAGGTAATAGTGCAGGTTGTAGGTGTCGAATACGTCTCGGAAGGGCTGGAGTTGGGGATCGAGCAGGAATTGCCGACTGAGGGCGCGGAAGCCGTTGGTGGTGTCGGTGTAGCGGAATCCGGCAGCGAGACTGATCACCGGGGCGTGGAGCAAGATCACCGCCAGTTTGCGGGAGAGGGGCGTATTTTGCTCGAACCCGCCGGGGATGTAGCGAGAGCCTTGCACGTAGTCCCAACCCTGGTCTAAAGCGGCGATGAATTGGGGAATGGCATCCACGCCATCTTTATGATTGCCGTCGATAATCACCATGCCTTCGTAACCCTGCGTCAAAGCGTAGGCAAAAAACATTCGCAGTTGGGCACTGAGTTTGCCTTTGCCGGTTTTGGTCAGAAGCGTGTTGACCCCCATTGGCACTAAGCGATCGCGATCGGTACACCCATCCTTACTGCCGCCATCGGCAATCAGGATATCCGCGAGGTCGGGTAGCCCCAGGTCGTGCATTTCCTGGAGTTGGCGGCGGATGCGATCGCCCTCGTTGATGATCGGAATGCCGATGCAGTAGCGGGTGCGGCGGGGAGCAAAGCGCTCGACTTGAAAGGCGGGCACTTCCCACTCAGGGGGCAGTTCAACGGGAAAGGCTGGGGTTGCACCTGAACTCATACCACCTCGTAAAGGGTTTTGACGGTTTCTAAGGCTTGTTGCACACTGGCGAGGGGCTGCTCCGTCGATCGCATTTCAATCGTCACCCACTGCTGCCAGCCGATCTGCTGTAATGTCTGGGCGATCGCGGCATGATTCACTTGTGGCTGGGCAAAATCACCCAAATTCGGTTCGCTGATATGGAAGTGAGCCAACACATCGGCGGCAGCGGCGATCGCAGTCGGAATGTCTTCTCCTGCCAAAAACATGCCCGCTGCATCCAGATGGAGCCGGAAGCCGGGAGAGTTAACCAGGCGCACTAAGGCGGCTCCCTGCTGACTGTTGGTAATGAAGTTGCAGCCATAATCGGGGGGATTCGGTTCGATACAGAGGCAAACGCCCTGCTGCTGGCAATAGTCGCCAATTTCGGCAAACAGATCCACCGCCTGATGCAGCGCCGTTGGTTCATCCAACTCACCGCGATCGCGATTTTTCGGAGCGCCAAACACCATCGGCACAGCCCCCAAGCCTGCGGCCAAATCGGCAACTCGCTTGAGATGGGCAATCAACGCAGCTTTTTGAGCGGCAGTGCCAAACACCTTCAAATCGGGTTGTTTGAACAGAATGGCTTGCAGTGAGGAGCAGACCAAGTTCTGATCCTGAAGTTGTTGGCGGGTGTGGGCGATCGCGGCAGCATCAAACTGCCAATCTGGCCAAATCCGGGTCGGCGCAATTTCGATCGCTCTGACTCCTGACTGTTGGAGCAGCGACAGGACGGCAGCATCAGTGTCTTCTGTCCAGGCAATGTTGGAGATGGAAAGTTTCATGCCAGTTGGCCTCGTTCGGTGGCGACAAATTGCCCAATGTCGTCCAGCACTGCGGCTTTGGCGCGGATGTAGGGCGACGCGCCGCCAAATGCTTCAGCGTGGCAGGTGTGGACATCGTAATAGATCGGGTGGCCCGCAGCGGCAGCACCAATCGGGGTAGCAGGGAAGAACTGCGCTTGAATGTCGCCTGTCGCGACAGGTTCGGTGGCCAGCATGACGAGGGGCAATTCCGCCGCGATCGCCCGTTGCACATCGCCCCACAACCGAGTCACGTCGTACCACTGAAACTGACTGTGGGGATTAATTTTCTCCACCTCGTTGCCGTGAATCATGTCAAAAATGACGTTCTTCCGCAGTCCTGGGCCAAACAAGCCGGGGAGCCGCACAATATTCGCGATCGCAAACTGCCCCCGGACGAACTGTTCCAACACGAGGCGATTGCGGCCATAGGCATGGTTTTCCAGACTGGCACAATCAAACCGCTCATCGACCCCGGTAATTTTGGGAAACACATCAATCGACGAAATCAAAATGAAGCGATCGCAGGTGACGTGTTCCAGATGGCTGATCAATTGCTGAATCAAGTCCAGATCCGTTTCTGGATTTTGGTTGGCCCACCATTTTTTCGCTTGCGGGGCAGCACACACCAGTTGGGTAAAGTGCTGGCCGCGAATGTCGGCAATATTTTGGGTGTTGTAACGGGCATCGAAGTCGGTGAGTTGCAGCAAATTACTGCCCACAAATCCCGTGTAGCCAATTAATCCAGTGGTCATGCGCTATCTCACTCCGCCTCCAAGGGGGCAACGGGCGGGACTGACCCCGATCGCCGGGAGAGCCACACCGCCGCCAACATCAGCAGTATACCGACAAGCGCGACTTTACAGGAGAGCCACCATCCCGGCGGCACATAGTTCAAGGTATAAGTAGTGCCTGCCTGGAAGGTGCCGTTCCAGGCGTTGAAGGTACGACAGACGCGAGTTGCGGGTTTGCCCTGCCATTCCCAGCCCGTCGAGAAGGCTTGCAGGGAAATCAGGGTGCCCTGAGCGGGGCGATCGAGGGTAAAGGACACGTCGTTGATCCCCTTCCGAAAGCTGGTGGGAGTGCTGAGAGTGGCGGTCGCGATCGCCGCTAACGCCTGACTATAGTTGCGCTGGTCACACAGTTGATTGATTGGCTCAGTCGAATTGACGACAAAAACTTTGGGCAAGGGGTTATTGACCTTGAGGAACTCCGAATTGACGCGAGTCAGGTTGGGGTTGACTTCGGCATCGTGGTTGGCGATCGAGGTGACCCCCATCAGCCGCAAGACATCGACCTGCTGAGCGTTGAGAATCACATCACCGGACACTTGG
>JAIXVO010000511.1 GCA_027482985.1 Cyanobacteriota bacterium | reverse complement strand
TGAACGCCATCGGCTCGAACTATGTGGACGGTGCGGGCATCGCCTACTACAGCCTGACCGCGTATTGCACAGTGCGCACCACCCAGGCTAAATACTGGCAACGGTGGGCGGTGTTGAGTGGAATCGGTTGTGGGTTGACGATTTTCTCGAATTTGACCTGGATTTCCTTGACCCCACCGCTACTGGCGCTTTACCTGTACTACAACCGGGGCGATCGCGCGCATCCGCTGGGGCGCAGTTTGCTGCTGGCGATCGGGGGACTGGTGGCGACCATCGTCGGTCTGGGCGCGATTAACTATAGCTTCAATCAACGGTTTTTCTTTTTTCAATCCTCTTTAAATGCTGTCAACACTCTGCTATTTGTCGTCCATAGCCCGTGGCACGGCAATCTGCTGGAAGTCTTGCCGAATGCCTCCTGGCTGATCTTTTTGGGGGTAACTGGAGTCGCGAGTCTGGCGCTGTTGTTAACCAGTCGCTGGCAGCGGAGTGTGCCGCTGGATCGACAGGCTCTGGGGCTGCATGGGTTTTTTTTACTCAGCTTTGGACTGTACTTCTTGCTGGAACTGGGTCGGATCTCAACGTTTCAGTATTACTACTACACTAGCTACCTGATTCCAGCGACGTTTCTGGCGGTCGGGGCACAGTTGACCCAACTCCAGTCGCCCCTGCAACGGTTGTCGCCGCTTGCCTTTGCCACCGCGATCGCTGGGATCATTGGCCTGACTCTGATGGCCTATCGCCTTCCGCTGCAACCCGAACTGCTGCGTGATCAGGCGGTCTGGTTGCTGGTGGGGTTGAGTAGCGTGTGGGTCGTGTTGGCGGGAGTCAGTTGGCGTTGGCGCGATCGCGGCATCCCAATGGTTAAGCCTGCGATCGTCTGGCTGTTGACCAGTTTTTTGGTCGCCAATGGGGTTTCGATTGTTGCCTTAAGTCCGGTCGCCTTGTGGAGTCAGCCGTTGGGTGCTGCTGCTCCGCGCCTCCTCTACCCCAGTCAGCACCAGCGGCATGATGCCTTTTTAGCGACGATCGCCGCGCAACGCTGGCTACAGGCGATCGACCCAGAAGTGCAAACCACCTTCTGGTATAACTACGACGAATCGCTAATTTACCGCTCCATTTCGAGCATGGGGTTAGCGGCTCAGGTGGGTAATGAACAGTTCCCGGCTATTGGAGCCGCACCAGGCTCCCCTGACCAAGTGCAGGCGCTCCAGGCCAAATTTGCCCAAACACCGCAGGTAGTGATTCTGTCGCAACAACTGGATGCCTTACAGCAAGCCCAAGCCACCCTTCGGCCTCTGGGTTTACAGGCTCAAGTGATTGCGACGCGCCCCATTCAGGAAGGGTCGGTAGCTTTCACGATGACCGTAATTCGAGTCAGCAAAGTTGCTTCTTGATGAGGTGTTCAAGGGCAACCAGCAGGGAACCGCAGGAGCCGTTAGCTTGGATGCCCTGCGATGGGTTTCAAGCTGGCTCGGAGGAGGGTTGTTTAGCCTGATCGCCGATGTCTCGCCGATAATACATCTCATCAAATTGAATTGCATTGATCGCGGCATAAGCCTGGGCGATCGCGGTCGCTAAACTATCACCCGTCGCCACCACATTCAACACTCGCCCACCATCGGTGACGATCGCCTGTCCCCGTTTTTGGGTACCCGCATGAAACACGATCGCGTCCTGGGTTTCCGCCTGCTCAATGCCCGTAATCGGCTTGCCTTTCTCGTAAGCTTCGGGGTAGCCCCCTGCCGCCAGCACCACACAGGCCGCCGCTCCGGTCTTCCATTCTAGGGGCGGGAAGGCTTCCAGCCGTTGTTCGGCACAGGCCAGCAACAAGTCGGCTAAGGGCGTTTCTAGCAGCGGTAACACCACCTGGGTTTCGGGATCGCCAAAGCGACAATTAAATTCAATTACCAGCGGATCGCCTGCCGGGGTAATCATCAAGCCTGCATACAACACGCCCCGGTAATCAATCCCCCGTGCGCGCAGGGTGGCGATCGCGGGTGCCAAAATTTCTTGCTGAATGCGATCCATGAGGGCTGGCGTGGCGATCGGTGCTGGCGCATAAGCACCCATGCCGCCCGTATTCGCCCCAGTGTCCCTGTCGCCAATCCGCTTATGATCCTGCGCTGGGAGGAGGGGGCGAATTGTGAGCCCATCCGTCACCGCTAATACCGACACTTCCTGCCCCGTCAAACAGGTTTCAATCACCACCCGCTGTCCGGCTTCCCCAAACTTGCCCCCAAAGGCATCCGCGATCGCGGCTTCGGCATCAGCGATCGTCGTTGCCACCGTCACGCCCTTCCCGGCAGCCAGACCATCGGCTTTGATCACAATCGGTGCGCCCTGCTGCTGCACATAACTGAGGGCCGCACTGGCTTCGGTAAACACCATCGCCGCCGCTGTGGGAATATTGGCCTCTCGCATTAAATCTTTTGCCCAGGCTTTGCTGGCTTCGATTTGAGCTCCCATTTTCGTGGGACCAAACACGGTCAAGCCCTGGTTTTGCAAGTAATCCGTTGCCCCTGCTGCCAACGGCGCTTCGGGACCGACTACCACCAATTCCACCCCATTCACCAGGGCAAAGCGGGCAATGCCTTCGAAGTCGAGCGCATTCATCGCCAGGTTGAGGCAACGCGGTGTGGTCGCAGTGCCGCCATTGCCAGGGACGCAAATCACCTGCTGGACAGTGGGAGATTGCAACAGTTTCCAGGCGATCGCGTGTTCTCGCCCGCCATTTCCAATCACCAAAACCTTCACGATATCCTATTCCTTCGCTGCAACATCCAGCGCCATCGCCATCTTTTTAATTGCATCCAAGATTATGTCACGCTCCTGCGCGAATTTGGGAAAGCGACCGAGAAATCGGTATAAGGATAGAGGAACCGTGATGCCGCCGCTCCGTCTTGACGAAAGAGACGTTGGCTGCGACTGTGCAAAGTGGGCAGATTGTTTGGTCAGGAGAAGGATGGATGAGTGGTGTTTGGCAAATGAGACAGTGGACGATCACGATCGCGGCACTGACAACCTTCGGACTGAGCCCTGGCACCGCTCAAGCGCAATCCAGTCCGCTCCCACCGACCCGCGGCGAGCGCCTGATCGCGCCCTCCAGCCCGACTCCCTCCGCAGCCCCAACGCTCCCTACTGAGGGCAAAGAACCCCCGGTACAGCCCACCCCCGCCAAACCTTCGACACCCCCGGCAAGCGCGCGGAAGAAACAACCTCTGCCAGATCAATTTCCACCCAACCCATTAGAAGTCACCGATCCCCCTGATCCATTAATTCCCTATGACTATAAAGAGCGCCCTTTGACCGCCGCCGAACGGGAAGAACTGGTGCAAGCGGCAGACCGATTGGCGCTGATTGGGGCGCAGCGATCGCAGGCGAATGATCCCCTGGGTGCCTACGAAGCCTGGAATCAGGAATTGCGGTATCGGCGCGTGGCGGCTTTCCTGATCGGCGAAGTCCAGGCGTTAGGGCGAATTGGCGATGTTGCCTGGAGCCAAAATAATAATCAGCAGTTGCGGTATATTACCCAGCGATTAGATGCGATTCGACGACAAATCGAAACCCCGATCGCCCAACTGCCCACCGACGACAAAACCCCGCCGGAATTGCTCGACCCCAGCCAGCGATCGCAATTGGGAGAAGCCTTAGCGCTGGCCTACCAGCAAGTCCGCTTACCCAAAATTGCCGCCCAGTTATTTGAACAAGTGCTGGCAGCAGCCCGACAGGCAGGCGATGACTTGAAACTGGAAGCGACCTTAATTAATCTCGGACAACTGCACCTCGGCTGGTTTGACTATGCCAATGCCGCCAAAGTGTATCGCGAACTGTGGCAGCGATCGCAGGCACGGCAGGATGTGTTCAACCAACCGCTGTACCTGAGCCAACTGATCTTTGTCCACAATCAGGCCAAGCAACCGAAAGAAGCCATTTTTTATCAACAAGCGTTAATCGAGTTTTATCGCCAGATTAACGATCCCAAACCTGTTCCCGCCCTGATTACGGGCATTGCCGATAATCAGCAAACCCTGGGTCAACTCGATCGCGCAGAAGCCAATTACCAACTGGCTTACCAGGCCGCGCAACCCCAATCCCAATGGGCCGATGCAGGCGATGCGTTGAAGAAATTAGGCGTGATGTATCGGATCAATAATCGCCTCAGTTCCGCCCAACGGATTTACACTTTCCTCGTGAATGTCGAACAGCAGGCTTACAACGCCTACGGCATGATGGACGCTTACGACCAACTGGGGCAAATTAATATCCTGTTGCAGCAATATTCGGAGGCGATCGCTGCCTTCGAGCGAGCCCGCGACATCGCCCGCCAACTCAAGTTTCGGGAAGAATACTTCACGGCGCAAATTCAAAAAGCCGCCGAGCAAGCAGGCAAGTAGAGGTCTGTCCGCATGACTGCCGCCCCCCGCGATCGCACTGCCCAATTGCGTCACCTGATGCAACAGGTTCATTTGTCCAGCTTCAAAGCCCTGAGTCAAGCCAGCGGCATTTCTGAAAAACAACTGCGGCATCTGCGATCGGGCGATTGGGCAACACTCCGCCTGGATACCGTTCTCAAGCTGAGTCGGGTGTTTGGGATGACGGTGGAGGAAGTGATGGCGGCGTTGGGGGCAGGGGCAGGGAGGGAAAGGCAGGGACAGGCAGGGACAGGCAGGGAAAGAAAGGGAGGCGCTGGTAGAGACGTGCCGTTGGCACGTCTAGCCGAGGCAACCAACGCGGGGCAGGCGCATGTGGCGGCGACGAGCGATCGCCAGGAACTAGCCACACTGCGGCAGGAATACGATCGCCTCCAGCACCAACTGTCTCAGCAACGGGAGGTACTGTGGCAGGAGTTTCAGCAAGCGAGTGTGCAGGTAATTGAGTCCTTGCTGTTGCAATTGCCGACAGCCCTCTATGCTGCCCAACAAAATCCGCAAGCGCCTGCGGTCAAACTCATTCCCCTCCTGCGCCCGATCGATGCCCTCCTAGAGCAGTGGGGCATGATCGCGATCGCCCCAGTCGGCAGTGAAATTCCCTATGACCCACAATCTCATCAACTGCTGGAGGGGACGGCGAATCCGGGCGATCGCGTCCGAGTCCGCTACACCGGCTATCGGCAGGGTGAAAAACTCCTCTACCGCGCCAAAGTTAGCCCAGTTGGTCATTCTTAATCAGTTGACGCGATCACGGTGCATACAATTGCCCTGCTTTCACCGAGAAAATTTGGGAAGACTTCAGCCATTGGGCATCAAACGCCCCCAGATGGGT
>JAIXVO010000643.1 GCA_027482985.1 Cyanobacteriota bacterium | reverse complement strand
GTGATAACAAGACCCGCTCAAGTCTTATAGAACAGTAGCCTAATTTCTGTTTTTTAAAGCGTTTGGCAAAAAACTTGAGCGATCGCCGCACACTGCTGCACCTCACTGCCAAATCTGGCAGGACAATGGATACAATCGGAATCTGCAACTTCCGGCAATGCTAGCAAGCAATTCCGATCGGCAATGCCAAAGCGGAATTGCGATTAGCAATGCTCATCACTAATTAGCTGAGTGCCGGGATAAGGGGCGCGTCCAACAGCATCAGTAATGAGTACACCTGATAGAGACAGGTCCCGTTGCAGTTTCCAGTCAGACTAGAGTATTTACGTGAAAGTAGATTAAGGGATAACCGTCGTTCGGACATCTGCTTTAGGGACAAATCTGGAGTGGATTTCTACCTTGAGAAAAATTGCCATTTTTGGGGGCGCATTTAATCCCATTCACTATGGACATCTATGGCTGGCAGAAACGGCGTTGGATCAGTTCGATCTCGATGCCCTGCTCTGGGTACCCACTTATGTTCCACCCCATAAACCCACTTTTGAGTTAGCGGCATTTGAGCATCGGCTGGAAATGGTACAACGCGCGATCGCCGATTATCCCCACTTCACGGCGATGGATCTAGAACGCCACCAACCCACCCCCTCTTATGCCAGTACGACCTTCACCCAACTCCAAACCCTCTATCCCCACACTCAGTGGTATTGGGTGATTGGGCAGGATGCCTTTGCGCAACTCCCCGGCTGGCGGCACAGTCAAGACCTGATCGCACACTGTTGCTGGCTGGTTGCTCCCCGTCTCCCCCTGGACCTCCATGAGATTGGGCAACAGGTGACCGCCACCTTGGTTCAGCGATCGCTCACCCTCCACTGGCACCCCCTGCCGATGCCCGCGATCGCGATCTCCTCCAGCTTGATTCGGCAGTATTGCCAGCAGGGGCGATCGCTCCGTTATTTAGTGCCCGCAGCGGTGCGATCGTATATCCACACACACCAGCTTTACCAGGACTCGTAGCCCCCTTGAGCCGGACTTTGGCGACAATTGGAGCGCAGATGTTAACCATAGACATTTGTTGCACAGCGATCCCCTATCACCGTATGATTCCTATATAGACTAGGTATTTATCTACAGAGGGTAAGACGCAGTGATTAGAGTAGCGATTAACGGCTTTGGGCGGATCGGGCGCAACTTCGCGCGTTGCTGGCTGGGTCGGACGGATAGCCAAATTGACCTAGTTGCTATCAACGACACTTCCGATCCCCGCACCAACGCTCACCTGTTAAGATACGACTCAATGTTGGGCAAGTTGGGCGATGACGTGGAAATCAGCGCCGATGACAACAGTATTACGATCAACGGCAAGACCATCAAATGTACCTCTGACCGTAACCCTGAAAATCTGCCCTGGAAAGAGTGGGAAATTGATCTAATCATTGAGTCAACGGGCGTTTTCGTCAGCAAAGAAGGAGCCACCAAGCATATTAACGCGGGCGCTAAAAAAGTTTTGATCACGGCTCCTGGTAAGAACGACGATGGCACGTTCGTCGTTGGGGTCAACCATCTTGACTATGACCATAATGTCCATCACATCATTAGTAATGCCAGTTGCACCACCAACTGCTTGGCTCCGATCGCCAAAGTCATGAACGACAATTTTGGCATCATCAAAGGCACCATGACCACCACCCACAGCTACACGGGTGACCAACGCCTGTTGGATGCCAGCCACCGTGACCTGCGTCGCGCTCGGGCTGCTGCCATGAACATCGTTCCCACTTCCACGGGTGCCGCCAAGGCGGTGGCTCTCGTCTTGCCAGAATTGGCTGGTAAGTTGAACGGGATTGCCTTGCGCGTGCCCACCCCCAACGTGTCGATCGTGGATTTGGTCGTGCAAGTCGAGAAAAGCACGATCGCCGAACAGGTGAACGAAGTCCTGAAATCAGCAGCAGAAGGCTCGATGAAGGGCATTCTGAAATATTGCGATTTGCCGCTGGTCTCTAGTGACCACGCCGGTACGAACGAATCTGCGATCGTGGATGCCGCTCTCACCCTGGTCATGGGTGGCGACATGGTGAAAGTCGTGGCCTGGTATGACAACGAGTGGGGCTACAGCCAGCGCGTTGTTGACCTGGCAGAAGTCGTTGCTCAAAAGTGGGTTGCTTAAATTTCATCGCTTTGAGAATACTGGGGCAGACTACGGTCTGCCCTTTTTTATGGGCTTTGCTGGCTCCCAGTGCGATCGCCCGTGCCCCATTTTCGCGATCGCCTGCATCGCTGCCAACGTCAGTTGGTTCTATGCCGACATCAAGCTCATCAGTGGCGTAGCAAGGTTTGCGTTAAGGAACGCACCTTACAAGATCGGCGATCTGCAAGTAGATCGAACTGGTAGTGGACTAGACGTGTGGAAATGAGAGAAACTCAAACGGTTGTTGGTCTGGCATTTTGAGATGGTGCTTGAACCTGTTCTTTGTCCCACCTGTGGTAGCGGCGATGATGTCGTTAAGCAGGGGCAATCAAGAGAAGGCAAACAACGTTATCAGTGTCGCAATCTTGGGTGCTCCCGCTGCACCTTTATCCAGAACTATGCTGACCGAGGGTACCTGCCCGAAGTCAGGCAACAAATTGCCGATATGGCAGTCAACAGTAGCGGTATTCGAGACACCGCGCGAGTGCTCAAAATTAGTCGCACGACTGTGCTTGAAACATTAAACAAAAGATCGCCAGCTTAAAGCCGTCAACGAAGGCCATTTGACAGCGATTGAGCTGACTCAAACGATCGTCCACTTGTGCCAATGGCAAGATCTGGAGGCTGAAGCCGATGAAATGTGGAGTTATGTCGGCTCTAAGCAACAGCAACGCTGGTTATGGCACGCTATCGACCATGCTACGGGGGCAGTGCTGGCTTATGTGTTATCCGACCACAAAGATCAAGTCTTCTTGGCACTTCAAGCCTTGTTAGAACCCTTTGGCATCATGCAGTTCTATACCGATGACTGGGGCGCTTATGAACGACATTTAGATCCTGCGCTTCAAACAGTTGGCAAACGCAATACTCAGAAGATTGAGCGTCAGCATTTAACCCGCCAATTCAAATCTGAAGTGCATCATAAAATGATACTGCTGTGAGGTAGCTGAGGTGACTATCGATCAAGCCAAACTTGAGCAAACGCTGAATGCCTCCATTGAGAAGCAGGCTTTTTCAGGGGTTGTCTCCATTCGCCAAAAGGATCATGTGCTCTATGCAAGATCAGCGGGATACGCTGATCGGAGCAACAAGATCGAGAACTCGCTAGAGACACGCTTCGGTATTGCTTCGGGAACCAAATTCTTCACCGCCTTAGCCATTGGTAAATTAATCGAGGCTCAGAAACTCTCGTTTTCCACTCCGCTGAAGGACTGTATCGCTCTCAATTGCCCGCGCTATTCGCAGGAGATCACGATACGGCACTTGCTCACTCATACATCTGGTATTCCTGACTACTATGATGAAGACAAAATAAAGGACTTTGATAATTTCACCCTCAGCATCCCGTGGTATGCCTTGAGAGGACCAAGAGACTACCTGGCTATATTTCCAGATGAAGCGATGAAATTCGCACCTGGGGAACGCTTCTCCTACTCAAATGGCGGCTATATCCTTCTGGGAGTGGTGATTGAAGAATTGACTGGAATGAAGTATCAGGATTTTGTTGAACAGTCCATCTTCAAAGCGATCGGCATGAGTCACTCTGGGTATTTCGCGATGAACAAACTGCCTGAGAAGACCGCGATGGGCTACGTGGAAGAAGCGGAGGGTTGGCGAACGAATATCTTCGACCTTCCCATTGTCGGAGCTTCCGATGGCGGGGCGTTTACCACAGTGTGCGATATTACGGCTTTGTGGAAGGCATTCTGGAGTTATCAGATCCTGTCGAAAGAGTTGGTCGAGATTTATGCCCAGCCTTACGTGAAAGCTGAGACTGAAGGTGAGCATACGTATTACGGTCACGGGATCTGGGTTTGTGAGGAAGCGGGTCGCAACCGTGAGGAATACATTCTCGGTGGCGACGCGGGGGTTTCGTTCATGTCGAGGATAAATCGCGTCAACGAGATACAGGTTACTGTGATTTCCAATATCACCAACGGGGCATGGGCAATGTTGAAAGACATTGATACTCTCTTGAAGGGAGCGCAGGTGCGCTAATGGGAGGTTGCCTAAGATGCTTTCTCACATATTGGAACTTACAAATCCTTCAATGCCAAATAAAAGTAAGACCGTTGAGATTCAATCATGTGGGGCTGTCTACCATTCAAATGCAGCGGATGGTAGACAGCTGTTAGTGAATTACCGAGGTTGTGTGCCACCGCTGATTTGATCCGGTTATGCTGCTTCAACGCCTTCCCGATGCTCAACCTTGATGCCTTCGGATTGGCATTGGCTCAGTTCATCGTTTGGGATTTCAGACACCAGTAGAAGCCCAATGATTCTTGGTTTTGTACAGAATCGGGAGGCGATTATTCAGCTCGAGTTTGAGGGTTGTCTGCGGTGGGTGAAGGCTCTCGTTACACGGTTTTGATTACGCGGCAGGGATTGCCGACAGCGACGACATTGGCCGGAATGTCCTTTGTGACGACACTGCCAGCACCGATCGCCACATTGTCGCCAATGGTCACACCGGGACAGACGATCGCGCCGCCGCCAATCCAGACATTATTGCCGATCGCGATGGGGGCTGCCAGCTCCACCCCCGTCAATCGCAGCGCTGGATCAGTTGGGTGATAGGCAGTGTAAATTTGGACTTTGGGGGCAATTAAGACGTTGTTGCCAATGTGAACTGTATTGCAGTCGAGAATGACGCAATCGTAATTGATGAAGACGCGATCGCCCAAAAAGATATGACGGCCATAATCGCAGAAAAAGGGCGGCATGATCGTACAGTCTTCACCCACTTTGCCGAGTAATTGCGGCATTAAGTTTTGGCGAGTGGCGCGATCGCTGGGTAATGAAGTATTGAAGTCATGTAGCAACGTTTGGGCGATCGCGGTCATTGCCGTTAGTTCTGGATCATGCGCCAGATACGGCTCGTTCGCTAACATCTTTTCCCGTTCGGTTTTACTCATGGCTGAGTCCTCACACGCCTGGACGGGCAAGATGCCCATCCCACAAACATACAATTGAGCGATTCATCTGGTCACACCAGATCCGGCATGGCCTGACATCCCCGACACCATCACTGGCGATCGCGGCCAGTTCTAAGCGACGGCCATGAGGTGATTCATTTCGTCGGGGGTGAGGCTACCGTTCAGCACTTTGCCGTCTTTGAACCAGATGATGCGGCGGGTCGATCGCGCCACATCGGGTTCGTGCGTCACCATCACTACGGTCATACCGCTGGCATTCAGTTCTGCGAAAATGTGGAGAATTTCCACGGTGGTTTTCGAGTCCAGCGCCCCGGTTGGTTCGTCGGCCAGCAGCAGGACAGGGCGACCGACGATCGCGCGGGCGATGGCTACCCGTTGTTGTTGTCCCCCGGAAAGCTGATTCGGGCGATTGTTCAACCGATGGGCAAGACCGACGCGAGTCAGGGCTTCGACGGCGCGATCGCGACGATCGCGTTCCGACACATTGGCATAGACCAGCGGCAACATCACATTTTCCAGCGCTGAGAGTTGCGGCAATAAATGGAACTGTTGGAACACAAAGCCCAACTTGCGATTGCGGACATGGGCTAACGCGGTATCGTCCAACTGGGAGACATCGACATTATCCAGGTAGTAGCGTCCTGCCGTGGGTTTATCGAGGCAACCAATGATATTCATCATCGTGGATTTGCCGGAACCGGAAGCGCCCATGATCGAACAAAATTCGCCTTGCTCAATGGTCAGATCCACGCCATCCAGCGCTCTCACTTCCGTTTCGCCAGAGCCGTAGATCTTATAGATATCTTCTAAGCGCACAATCGTAGTCGTAGGCATTTTACGCACTCCGTAACGCAACGATGGGATCTAACTTGGCTGCTTGACGGGCAGGTACCACGCCGAAGAACAACCCAATGCCGCCGGAAACGCCAGTCGCCACCGCGATCGCGATCGGAGACACACTAGCTTGTAAGGGCGAAATGGCACTGACTAACATCACGCCACCCACGCCGATCGCCGTCCCCAGTACACCACCCGCCGCCGCCAGAATCACCGCTTCGATGATGAACTGCACCAGGATGTCTTGTTGGGAAGCGCCGATCGCTTTGCGGAGGCCGATTTCCTGCGTCCGCTCGGTCACCGACACCAGCATGCTGTTTATGGTGCCGCTGCCGCCGACCACTAGGGAGATCGCGGCGATCGCTGCCAGCATGATGGTCAAACCGCCCGTCACTGTCCCGACAATTTGCAGGACATCTTTTTGGGTTTGCACCGTGAAGTCATCTTCGCCCGTGATTTTGTGCCGCAACCGGAGCAGGTTCGTCACCTGAAATTCGGCAGCGGGAATGCTGGCTTCATCTTTCGCCGTAATCGAAATGAAGGTGAGGTCAAGACCATAGGGCGAGGTGCGTCCAGTGAGCCGATTCGCCATCGTGGTAATCGGCACATAGACGGCATCATCCTGGTTATTGCCCAAAAAGGCTCCCTTCGATTGCAACACGCCGATGACCTGGAACGTAATGCCGCGAATCCGAATTTCTTCCCCAATCGGGTCTCGGTTGCCAAAAAAGCGCGTCGCCACATCTGACCCCAGCGCCACGACTTGCGTATTGCGGGCGACATCCTGGTCGCTGATGAACCTTCCCCGTTGCATATCAAAGCTCCGCACCGAGAGGAATTCGGGCGTGGTGCCAACAATCAAGGAACTGGTATTCAGGTTGCGGAAGACGACAGGCAATTGGCTCTGGCGTTGGGGTGCGACTTCGCGAACAGAGGGCACCTGCGAGGCGATCGCCTTGGCATCATCCAGCACCAGCGTCCGGGGTAAATCAAATGTCCGGTTCCGCATCTGCCGACTCCCAGGCGACACGAACAACACATTCGGTCCCAGGGATTCAAATTGTTCTGATGCCAGCCGTTGCGCTCCCTGCCCAATCCCAATCATGGCGATCACCGAGGCATTCCCAATGATGATGCCCAGCATCGTCAGGGTACTACGGAGTTTGTTGGCCGTCAGCGTCTTCGCGGCCATGCGTGTACTTTCAAGAAAATCCATTACTGATTCTCCATCCCTTTAATAATGTCGCCCAGTTTTTGCCCTTGAGGGAGTTCCACAAATACCGGATCACCCGCCTTCAAGCCGTCCACAATCTTAGTTTCATTGCCAATGTTGGGGCCAATGGTGACAGGTTGAAACTTGGGTTTGTTGTTGCGATCGGGCACTAACACCCCGGTTTGCCCTTTGTTGGTAATAATCGCCACGGTCGGCACCATCAGGGCATCATTCACTTTTTGCCCCAGGAAGGCCAAGTCCGCCGTCATCCCCGATCGCAGTTTGTCTTTCCCAGTCAGCAACCGGACTCGCACCTCAAACGTAATCACCCCACGCTGAGTGGCATCTTCCTTCGCTTCCGGCGAAACCAACCGCACGACTCCTTTAAAGGTCTGTTGCGGGAAAGAATCGACGCGAATATCGACTTCCTGCCCTGGCTTGATTTGCCCAATATCAACTTCCGGCACCTTCGCCAAAATTTCCAGGTCGTTCGCCAGGGTCACAATTGATGTGGCGGAAGACGTGTTGGAGGAAAAACTGGTGGGGGTGACAAAATCGCCGTCCGTCGCGTTGCGTTGCGTGATCACCCCGGCGAAGGGGGCGCGAATCACGGTGTCTTCCAGCTGAGTGTCGATCGCCTGCAAACTCGCTTCCGCCGCTGCTACTTGTGCCGCTGCTTGAGCAATCTCCTGCGTCCGGGCACCGTTGCGTTGCAGGCGCAATTGTTGCGCGGCGTTGTTGTACCGGGCGCGAGCCTGTTCCAAGTTGGCCTGGGCACTGCGTTGTTCATTCAGCACTTCATCCAGGCGATCACGACTAATCGCTCCATCCGTCGCCAAAGATTGATTCCGCTGGGCGCGTTGGGTCGCCAGATCATAGCGGGTTTGAGCCGCCGCAATTTCCGCCTGCGCCTGATTCACTCCGGCCTGCGCCTGGCCGATCGCTTCGGGACGATTACCCGACTTGAGTAAGTTCAAGTTGGCTTCGGCGCGTGCCAGTTCTGCTAATGCCTGTTGCCGTTGGGCTTGCAGTTCGCGGTTATCCATCCGTGCCACCACTTGCCCCGGCTGCACGCGATCGCCCTGCTCTACATACAGTTCAGCCAAGCGCCCAGCCGTTTTGGGGTTGAGGTTCAACCGCTGCACAGGAATCACTTCGCCATTCGCCGTAATTTGCACCGTGACATTCTTTTGCGACACAGGCATCAAATATTCCTGGATGTCATTTTTCGGAGCCGCATTGCGGGAGACCACAAATGCTGCCGAGGGAATACCCACCGCCCCCGCTGCCAATAAGCCAATCAGCCAGGGATTCGGTTTTTTCGTGATCTTATTAATGAGAGGAAGTTGCATGGTGACAAGACCGAGAGAGTAAAGGGAAAAGAGGCTTCAACAGAACAGACAAAATCAACGGGGGTTTAGGGGGAGTCAGCGGGAGGTTGGGCGCGAAATTGCTCCCAGCGATCGAGCATCAGCGGCAGTTCGGATTCAAAGAAGGCATGGACATCGCGCATTTCCTGGAGCCGTTGCAGTCGTTCTGAAGGTTCATCTTGCAGCAGCAATAAGCCGCGCTCCGCCACTTTTCGAAAGGCGACGACTTGCTCCATCCGGCGTTTAGACAACTCTGACCAGGCATTCAGCTTGATCCGAAAGTAGTCTCGCCGTTGCCCTGGAAGGCTAACCCGCTCAATGATGCCAATCTGCTCAAGTAGGCGCGTCATTGTGCTAATTGAGCCTTTGCTAGCCTGCAATACAGTCGCTAGTTCACCGGGGGATTGATGCGGCGGATTGGAGATCAGCAACCAGCCGAACACCCGCCCCGCCATCCGGGGCAGTCCGGTCGTTTCAAACAACAGTCCGACCTCTTCCACAAAATGTTGCGGATCAGCTTGCGGGGGGAGAGCGGAGCGAGGTTGTTCAATCGCTTCATCAGAAATCAGGGAGTTGCTGGTCAAGGTCATCAATGCTCACTTCACTAGAGGATTGCTTCCTACCTGTAATCTTAACAGATCTTCGTTCTTTTTGTTCAGTATTTACTGAACTTCCTGAACATGGAGCAACTTCCAGCCCTGATCGGCAACATCCCTATGGGTGCGATCGCTCAAACATAAGGTTTTGGATATGATGATTGAAACGCTCTTGCTGTCTCGCAAAGTGAAATGTTAAGAAGGAATCCTTAACGCTCAAGCTAGGTTCAGTCGTGTGTACCCACGGCTGAACCTTTGAGGGTTAGCGGCTGATCCAATTCGGTGTGTTAATCCACACAATTTTGCGGATTTGGTTACCACTTCGTTGCAGACAGTAAAATAAGCTGATCACAGCTTCCATGCCCTTTGCCTCACTAGCGCCTATGAGTCCCTCGCCTGATTTGTCCCCCAAACAGCCCTCACCCGCCGAACCCATGCCATCAGAACTGGACCCCTCGATCGTCACTCCGCCCCCGACCCCGGCAGAAGATAGCCTTTCTACCGAGGCTGAGGGCTTAGATAAGGAGGATGCGCCCGTGTTACGCCGCCCTCCCATGCGTCCAGTGCGGCCCCAACCTCCGACCCCACCCGCAGCCGAAAAAACCAGTGCGACCACCAGTCCCGCGAGTCCCAAATCAGAGTCGCTGACCAAACCCGCTGGGCCGAAGCTCGAAATTGTGTCGGTTTCCAGTCCGGCGGCACCTGCGGTCAGTGCGGCTCCGGCTACTGTCACGCCCGTCGTGGAAATGGATGCGGCCACGCAGGCAGCGTTACGGCAACAACCGATTCCGCCCCCTAGCGAACCCAAGCAGTATCGGGCGATCGGGTTAGTGCGAGGGATCTATACGCCCGCTGAGGAAGAATTTACCCGCGGCGACTTCAAAGCGGCTGATGGTTCCGACTTAAAAGCGGTGCTGTTGGGTCGGGTCATGAGTTTGGTGAAAAACCATATTGATTTGACCAAAGAACATCTTTGGGTGGTGTATCCTCGCACGCGGGAAGAAGAAAAAGAATTGCACCTGCAAATTGTGGGGGTGTGGGAACCGGAAACCCTGAAGAAAGGGGAACAAGAGGGCGAAGAAGCGATCGCGAGCGAGCTGGCGGACGGCACGTTTATCGATCCGCGCTTGAAGGATGATTATTTCTCCGTGCGTGGCGAAATTGTCTTTATCGCGCCTGATGATCACCACATTGTAGTCAAGATTCAGCAAACACCCCGCAAGAGCACCCAAAAGGCCAAAGCCTTTAAGCTCTCGTTACGCGGTGATTTAGAAAACCCCCGGACTGTGGGCTACTTCTGGGATTTGCACATCAAGCGCGAAGACAATGTGCTGATGGTGACAGAAGGCACTTGTATTGGCATGGCTCCACCGAAGAAACGGGATAAGGATATGGTGGGTCGAGGCCGTCCGCCGAAGCCTGGGTTTAACCGGGGTGGTCGGCCGCCAATGGGGCGATCGCCGCGTCCGGGAGGGGTGTTGCCGCAGCCGAATCGGGAACCCGCCTCGAAGCCGATCAAGCGGAGTGAGAAAAATCCGGCTGCAGAGGATTAGTCCATCGTTAGTTGTGATCCCCAGACATCCTGGGGCAGAAAGGCGCGATCGCGGGCGATCGCAGCCACTGGTTCAGTTAAGAAAAACTGCCCTGCGGTGATCCACTGCTTTAACTCCACCGCCACCTGTTGCGACAGATGCCGACTGGCGAGAGGGGCCACCCGGACGCTTTTGCCGTCGATCGTGATCCGTCCTGCCTTCAGTTGGGCATAACTGACTAGCCCAAAGGTGGGACGGACGCGACGGGGAATCGAAAAATCGACGATGGGCGCGACCAGATCTTGATCCTGAACGGCACAATGCGCCATCACGGTTTCATTCAGGACGGGCAGCGGCACTCCCACTCCCAACATCAGCGACGGGCCATAACTTTTGAAATAGCACCCCCGCACCCAGCGAGCATCCATCTGTTTGGCATCGCCAATCAGCGCCAGGGTGGCAGCGGGACCGATGGGGGTACGGTTGGGCAACCGTTTTTGCAAGGGATAGTGTTGCGTGCCTTC
>JAIXVO010000783.1 GCA_027482985.1 Cyanobacteriota bacterium | reverse complement strand
TGCCTGGAGCACATTTTTGTTTTATCTGGCAAAATAATGAGACTATAAGATCACTGTTTAATGCATCCTGGTTTAGTTCTCACTAAGCCGTGCATGATTAGCATCTGATACCCCTGTCTCCGCTCTTGACCTGGCGGGTCGCAGGATTCTGTATCAGATTTTTTTTGGCCATTGAGTCGTCCTGGGGGGTAGCTGTCCGCAGCGCAGCCGCATGAGGCTAAAGCTATATTAAGAATTTTAAGAAGTCAGCAACAAGGATACACTTCGCAGTAAAGTCTGAACAGTCTGTCCTGAAATTATAGGAAACTTCGATATGACAGGTTCATACGCAGCTTCATTTTTGCCCTGGATTCTGATTCCTATTACCACCTGGTTGCTGCCAGCCGTGGGAATGGGTTTGTTATTCCTTTACATCGAACGGGAAGATCCCAGTGGCATCTAGAGCTTGAGACGCGGCTAGAGGGCATTACGGACGCTGGTATCGCTTGATGACGAGCATCCCGCCCAAAGTGAGCCAGTCTCATCTCAACGCTAAATTACCTTAAACAGCAAAACCGCCATCCTGCAAGCAGAATGGCGGTTTTTTAGTGAGTTATGGCGATCGCGCCGCCTAAACGGAGGACCCTAATCCGGCATAAGCACCGTAGAAGAACAGACCCACGACTGTAATCACGCCGAGACCCGCGACAGTTGCCACGATCCACAAAGGAATTCTTCCAGAACTGAGCATGAACATCACCTCCTAAAAAGTTGTATCAAAAACTTGATTCAGCACAAACACCCGTTAGTTAAAGAAGTAACTGGAGAACAAAATTCCCAGCACAAACACCAACAACAGACCAAGATAGAGGGAAGTCCGGTTGAGTTCAACGGGTTGTTTATTGGGGTTGGAAGATCTTTGAAGTGCCACGATTTTGCTTACCTTTGAATAAACTGCATGGAGGCGATCGCGCCTAAGAAAAACACCGTGGGCACAGCCAGCGTGTGAACAGCCAGCCATCTCACAGTAAAGATGGGATAGGAAACCGGTTGGGGAGTGTTGCTGGTCATAATCTCTCAGATTTACTTCAACTACTTATTCTGAATCGATCGTTCAATCTGGTCTTTCGCTTCAAAGCGGTTCTTGACGATGGGCGCTTGTTGACGAGTTGAGGTGTAGTACTCATTCGGACGGGGTGTGCCAAACACGTCATAAGCCAAACCCGTGCTCACAAACAGCCAACCTGCGATGAATAGCGCCGGAATGGTGATGCTGTGAATAATCCAGTAACGGATGCTTGTAATAATGTCCGAAAACGGACGTTCTCCAGTCGTTCCAGCCATTCGATTCCTCCACGGATAATCGTCTAATAATTGTCGAAAAACTTAACCTCTATCATAAAGGACTGCTGCCACAAGCTGATCGTTTGTGGCAGAGAATCCCTGGGTTAAGCTGCCTCCATCCCGCTGACATACTTCAACAGGGTGCCTTGTTGCCCAATAATGAAGCCCTTCTCGGTGCCGAAGAACTTAATCCGGTACAGATTAGAGGGCACATCTTCCACAAAGCGATCTTTTTCCCAGGTTTTGCCGCCATCTTGACTTAGCAAGAGGTTGCCGCTGCCGCCTGCCACCCAAACTTCATTCGGCGTGCGATAGGCCAGATCCAGCAAGCCCCAACTGGTCGAAAATTCAGGATTCACAGAATCACCCCAGGTTTCAGGGTCTTCAACAGCGGCAAATTGAATGATGCCACCGCGAGCCAGCAGCCAGAGGCGACCATCATTGGTGAAGCCCATGTTCTGCAGCCGACGGGAACTGTTGCGGTTATGCGGTTGCCAGGCTTCCTGTCCCGGTTGCCAGGTGGAATAGAAGTTGCCTCGCGCCGACACTGCCACATATTCCCCATTGGGCGATCGCGCAATGTTTCGCACCACCCCAACGGCCTCTTCCACCATCGCTTTCCAGGTTTTGCCCCCATCGGCTGTGCGGTAGATGGCGCCAATATCGGTGGTCATCTCAGCGGCTTGCGACCCCAAGGCTTCCACTGTATTGGGCGCACCGGGCAATTTTTCACTCAAAGGGATACGCGACCAAGATTTTCCTTCGTCATCTGTGTGCAGCAGGATCGACGGTTGCCCAACGATCCAGCCTTCTTTGCCACTGAAACTGACGGAAGTAAACCGATAGGGCTGATCCAGATCCAGGGTGCGTTCTTCCCACGTTTCACCGCCATCCGTGGTCTCATACAGAGAGGCCGATGTCCCGACAACCCACCCATGCGGCGATCGCTCGCTCACAAACGCCAGATCTAGCAGGTTGGAGTCTGTGGGTACCGACACCACTTTCCAAGGGTTAAACGGGGTGGAGGGCAAAAAGGCATTCCCGCCACAGCCCACACACAGAATCGCGATCGCAACGATTCCCAAAAACTTTTGCAAAAAACTTGTGGCTCTACGCATCTCTTCGAACTCTCAATCAGTAACCTAAACGATGGCGGGAAAACAGGCAGTCCGAAACCAGGAGGAATTTCTATTGCAGCCCATAGAGGCTCATAAAGAATAAGAATCCCAGAATCAACCCACCAAAAATGAGCAGATTTTTTTGCCCCGGCGTTAAGGTGTTGACCCCCAAGCCGTAGCCTAAATTTTCTTTGAACCCGGACGGTGAGCCTTTGCCCCCGATATTGCTGAAGCGGGAGGTGCGAGCACCGCAAACAGGACACCGCCAATCAGTGGGTAATTCACTAAAGGGGGTGCCTGCCGTGATTTGTTGCTTGTCGTCGCCTTTGGTTGGCTCATAGATATAACCACAAGCCTGGCATTCATAGCGATCTAGCACTGTTAGATCGGTCGTTTCCGTACTCATCTCGTTGGAAGCCCCCCAGCCAAAGACTGTTCAGTGAAATCTGAAAACTCTATTAACTTATGATACGACTGAGGGGACTTTGTTGCTAGCGGAACCTGGCGATCGCGTCTATCGGTAGCCAGAAATATTTTGATGCTGCGGCTCAATCATTTCTGGGCATCCGGTTGCTGCACCGTTCACATTTCTTGCTATCCTAGTAAAGCTTGGATTTCCCAGCTAACGCTGCGGCAGTTTCCAGCAACCCCAAGATGCGGATGTGGCGGAATTGGTATACGCGCACGTTTGAGGGGCGTGTGGCTTTGCCTTACGAGTTCGAGTCTCGTCATCCGCATGAATTCAACCAAGAGCGGCATTGAAGAACTAAGGTTAGTTTTTCGATGCTGCTTTTTATGATCGGCCTGTGGTTGAACTAGCTCAGGGGCTGATGGCAGCGGCGATAAAGTTCTAAGCTGAGACTGGCAACAACCATAGAACTGATTTTGCATCAACTTGTGCTTGCCCCAATTGAAACCTGGTTTGAGCGCCAGGGCTGGCAACCGTTGCCGTTCCAACGTGCCACCTGGCAGGCTTATCTGCAGGGGCAGAGTGGGCTGATCCAAGTCCCCACGGGGGCGGGCAAAACCTATGCGGCGGTGATGGGGGCGATCGCGGAAATGCTGCATACCCCTGCGGTGGGCTTGCAAGTGCTGTATCTCACGCCGCTCAGAGCGCTTTCCCGTGATATTGAACAATCCATCCGCCGCCCGATCGCGGAGATGGGCTGGTCGTTGACCGTCGAGTCACGCACGGGTGATACGAGTAGTGCGAAAAAAGCACGACAGCTCAAAAAGATGCCCGAATTGCTGATTACCACGCCCGAATCGTTAGCGTTGATGCTGTCTTACAAAGGGTCGCCCGACCGGTTTCAGGCGCTCAGGGTGATCATTCTGGATGAATGGCATGAGTTGATGAGTACTAAACGCGGCACACAGACGGAATTGTGTTTATCTCAGTTGCGGCAGTTGTGTCCCAGCTTACGCACTTGGGCAATTTCGGCGACATTGGGAAATGTCCAGGAAGCGGCACAAACAGCAGTGGGATTGAACTGTGACCCCGTGATTATTCAAACTGATTTGCAGCGGGAGACGGTGATTCAAAGTATTTTGCCGGAGTCTGTTGATACGTTTCCCTGGGCCGGACATTTAGGTCTGCATTTATTTCAGGCGTTAGTCGATACGCTCGACATTGGTAAGTCTACGTTGATATTTACCAATACTCGGTATCAGGCTGAGCGCTGGTATCAGGCGATCGCGTTTGCCATGCCGGAGCACCTGGAGCAAATTGCCCTGCATCACAGTGCGATCGATGCCAAAGCGCGGGAGGCGATCGAAGCGGGACTGAAGGCGGGTCAGATTAAGTGGGTAATTTGTACGTCTTCCCTCGATTTGGGGGTCGATTTTCAACCAGTGGAACGGGTGGTGCAAATTGGTAGTGCGAAAAATATCGCGCGCTTATTACAACGGGCAGGGCGATCGCAGCACGTCCCGCAAGGCACTTCTGAGATCTTTTTTCTCCCTACGAATGCCCTCGAATTACTG
>JAIXVO010000805.1 GCA_027482985.1 Cyanobacteriota bacterium | reverse complement strand
CCTGTCTCCTAGCTCCTAGCTCCTGACTTCTGACTCCTTCTCCCTCCCTCCTCCTCCCTCCCATTCCTCCTCCTCCCTCCCCCTCCCTTCTCTCCTACAATAAATGGGGAGATTGCGAGGCACTGGGGCATGGTACGAGGGATTTGGGCGATCGCGCTGGCACTGTTACTGACGGCTTGCGGGGTGGGGGGACAAGCACCGGGAAAAGCACTGGTGGAACAGGCGATCGCGCTCCAACTAGATCAGGTGCAGCAGGAACTGAGTCAGCAATTGCGGTTAGATGAACGGCCTACCGATTTGAAAATTAACCGGGTGGCGATCGCGCAACAATTGCCGCTCAAAATCAACGATTTGCCCGCGTTTCATATTTTGGGCACCTGTGATTACACCGTGAAAACGGCCAATCGCACCCTGCCGCAACGGAATATTGCCTTCGATGTCTATCTGCAACGGCAGGCGGAGGGCAAAACTTGGCGAGTGGCCTTCCCGCGCGTCACGGCAGAGGATGAAGTGACCTGGATTACCCAACGCATTCCCACCGCCGCCTATCAGTAGACATTCACCCTAATTTTTCTGGCGATTGGCTGACCCCTTATCTGTGAATCTTGATGACTTCTGATTGGACACACGCGAAAATTGCTACGAATGGGATTCAACTGCATTATGTGACGCAGGGCGATGGCCCGCTCATGCTGTTGCTCCACGGCTTCCCCGAATTTTGGTATTCCTGGCGGCACCAGATTCCGGAATTTGCCCGCGATCGCCAAGTGGTGGCGCTGGATTTGCGCGGTTATAACGACAGTGACAAACCGACAGACTCCTCGGCCTATGCTATGCCAGAATTCATCCAGGATGTGAAAGGGGTAATTGAGGGCTTAGGCTATGACCGCTGTGTGCTGGTGGGGCATGACTGGGGCGGCGCGATCGCCTGGAGTTTTGCCGCTGCCTACCCAGCGATGGTAGAACAACTGATCGTGCTGAATATGCCCCATCCCGCGAAATTTGCCCAGGGTTTATTCACGCCGCAACAACTCATCCGCAGTAGTTACATTTTCTTTTTCCAATTACCGTGGTTGCCCGAACTGGCGATCCAGGCCAATGATTTTCAACTGTTGGAATGGGCACTGCGAGGCATGGCTGTGAATAAAGCGGCATTTTCGGATGCGGATATTGAGGCTTACAAAAACGCCTTCGCCCAAACGGGCACTCTCACCGCTGCCCTCAACTACTACCGCAACGTGTTTCGTTCGGAATTCTTGTCGCGATCGTGGCGGGTATTGGAGATGCCCACCTTAATGATCTGGGGCGAGGATGACATTCCCCTCGGCAAAGAGTTGACCTATGGCACTGAGCAGTATGTGCGCGATTTCCAACTTAAGTACATTCCCAATTGCAGCCATTGGGTGCAACAAGAACGCCCCGATCTCGTCAACCAATATATGCGTGAGTTTTTGGCAGCGTAGTGGGCGGCGATCGCCCCGCCGTTTCAGGACATTCGATGCAAGAATGACAATATTAAATTGAGGCGGAACAGGCGATTTTTCCAACGATGGCTCAAGGTATTACTATATGAATCCTAACTTTGAAACAATGACCAATGCTGAACTGAGGGCTTATGCCTTAACCCATCGAGAGGAAATTGAACCGCTGCGAGTTCTGTTCGCCCGCCGCACGCCCGACTCAGAAGCAATTCTGTTTGCTCCGCCACAAACAGAGGCGGAATGGCAGCAGCAACTTCAGCTGCTAAAGCCGTTGCTGGAGCAAGATCAGTCTAAGGAAGCGCAGAGAAAACAAGAGGGACAATCTTAGTCAGGATTGAGACTAATTTTCGATTGAAGACCGTTGCAGTAGTGAGGAGATGCTTTGTTTTTTAGTGTGGTGATTCCAACGTATAACCGGAAGCCGATTCTGGAGAAATGTCTACAGGCGCTGGAGCATCAAGTCTTTGACTCCAATTTGATTGCCGGGTATGAAGTCGTCGTCGTCGATGATGGCTCCACCGATCGCACCCTCGAATGGTTGCAAGCGGTTCAATATCCGCATGTGCGCCTGTTTGAACAAAATCACATGGGGCCTGCCGCAGCGCGTAATCTGGGCGTGGAAAAAGCGACGGGCGACACAATCATTTTTATCGATAGCGATCTGGTCGTCACCGAGCAGTTCTTACAAGCCCACGCCACCGCCTTACAGGAAGGTGAACGGACGCTGGGCAGCGATCGCCTGTTTACCTACGGCTGGGTGATCAATACCGCCAACTTCGACGATCCCACTTCCGAACCCTTCAAAGTCACCGATTATTCCCGCGCCTATTTTGCGACGGGCAATGTCGCGATCGCCCGTCACTGGTTGGATGAAGCTGGACTCTTCGACACCCAGTTTCAACTCTACGGCTGGGAAGACCTGGAACTTGGGGTGCGGCTCAAACAACTGGGCTTAAAGCTGATTAAATGTCCTGATGCCGTTGGCTATCACTGGCATCCCCCTTTCTCTCTCGCCGAAGTCCCCCAACTGATTGACAAAGAAATTCAACGCGGTCGCATGGGCGTGCTGTTCTACCAAAAACATCCCACCCTCAACGTCCGCCTGATGATCCAGATGACCTGGCTGCATCGTATTCTCTGGGGGGTGCTCTCCCTGGGTGGATTGCTGAATGAGCGATCGCTAGCTCCTTTACTGCAATGGCTGATCGATCGCGGCAAACCCCAACT
>JAIXVO010000147.1 GCA_027482985.1 Cyanobacteriota bacterium | reverse complement strand
GGAAAGTAATGCCCAATGTCTCCCAAACTTAGGGCACCTAACATGGCATCCATAATGGCGTGGGTCAGGACATCGGCATCACTATGTCCCAATAATCCCAAGGTGTGCTCAATTTTGACACCACCCAGAATTAAGGGGCGATCGGGGACTAACCGATGAATATCGTACCCATTACCAATCCGAATGCCAGCCATGCCGCGTCAACCCTCAGCGAGAAACGCTTCGATTATACGGCAGGGCAGCAGGTAGAGGGCAGCAGCCAGAGGGCACAGCCACCAACCCTCGTAGAGACGTTCCGCCGGAACGTCTCCCAGACACCCTTGAGGACAGGCAGACGGCACCAGCCCAGCCACCAACCCGATAGAGCCGTTCCGCCGGAACGTCTCTACGGCACCCTTCAGGACGGGCAGACGGCAACCAGCAGACGGTAACCGCCATTTATTAGGATTCGGGGAGGTTGTAGATGAGGCGCTCCTGGCAGACGTACCAACGGCACGTCTCTCCAGTATTCTCCTGGCTCCTGACTCCTGGCTCTGCCCCATCAACACCAGAACTTCTGCTTACCCTGATTACTGCGGCGTTTAGCGTACACGTTTTTGACGTGGGTTTTCACGGTATTCAAGCTAATTTGCAAGGTTTGGGCAATTTCCTGATAGGTTAATTCCTGCCGTAACAACATCCAGATCTCAGTCTCGCGATCGGTCAGGTCATACTTCTGTTGCTGAATCCAGGCTTCCTGCTGCAAAATCTCATCACAATTCTCAATTAAGACCGCAATGAAAGTCGGGATCGGTTGAGCGACTGGTGACCCTGACACCACTTTGAGATCAGCTGGACTCACGTTCGCAAATTCTAAAACCTGGGTACTGATTCTGAGCAAATGTCCGGTAGACGCATGACATTCCATCAATAATGATGACGGCACTAGCCGATTTTCCCGCAGTAGGCTGTAGCAGGCTTCGGCAATGGGGGTGGGTAAGGTGTTTCCCACTAATCCTTCACTGCTCAATGCCTGGCAAAGTTGCTTCGCTTTGTGATTCCAATACACGGGTTGCAAGTTGCGAGCCACGACAATCACGCCTTGGGGCAAGAGTTCCAGTAAGCGGCTCCAGAGTTGCTGAAGTTCAGGGTTGTGACTGGTCGGACTGGGATTAAGCCGATCGCGATGAGGTCGATTCGCCAATCCTTTCCGACTGGCCATCCCTTTGTGCGGCGATCGCGAAGTGCGAGAGGCGATCGGTAAAGGGGCGCGATATCCGAGTAATGGCTCAACTGGGAATGAATCGTATGAACGGGTCACAATGGGGGCTGACATTGCTTCGTCTCCTGAACAGTTGCGCCCATTCTCAGTGTTTACCGGATGAAGGCACAATGAGCACACTGCAGAACCCCCAACAACACTGAAGGGGACTGAAGGAGGGTGAAAGAGGGTGAAGTTTTTGGGGTGAAGTATTTCCTGGAGTTGAAAACTGCCAGATAATAACTCTATTGACCGAAGGAAAATTAGTAGAGTATCGATCGGTACACTTCTTTCTGGATTGTCGGTGACCCCTGACTAAAAGTACTCACCCCTTTGAGGCAATTCCGCCACCCGCTTGGCGACACCAGGCTGGCAGATTGGTCGGCGTTCCTGTTTGTTCACCCCACTTGCCCCTAACCCATGAATCATCCCCACCCGTGCCCTGAATTGCCGCCTAATTTGACCCCAGAGTATCTGGATCACTGGTTCTCCAAGGCCCAGCAGTCCAGTTATGTCGCCGCCTTGCAGGGACGCGGGGGGCTCACCCGCCGCAAAGCTGAGTACTTTGTGCGACTGTGGGCTTATCTGTTATTGAAACAAGCGGATCTCCGGCAACCGCTGACGCAATTAACGCCGACAGAAGATCTGGTTTCCTGCACTCATCGGGAAGCTGCCGAGTTGTTTTATGGGCAACAGGAGCGGGGTAGCGATCGCGCTGCCGGCATGATGATTGACCAACTCGTGATTCTGGGGTTGTTAGAAAAACGCTTTGATGGTCAAACCCTCTGCCTCCGGGTGCGCCCCTTACCCGAACTCGCTATCTCTGCCCAACCGAGTGCCCCCATTCAACTCTATGCCGATGATTTCAACCCTCGCACAGATGCCATTCCGGTGGCCGGGTTGATTCGCCAAACCTATGCCATGTCGGCTGATGAAACGACCATCTCAGTGCAGCGGATTGCTCGAATTTTGCGCCAATGGGCCATCGACTACCCGCCAGGATTACGGGTGTTGCGGCGGAGCGACAATCACAATCCGGTGGGAGTGAGTGTCTTGTATCCGACGGCGAGTGAGTCTGAACACGTGTTTTCCCGTCCCCCGGCGAAAAGTTTTTATCTGACTTCGAATGTGGACATCGATCCAGTGAAGCGCGCAGTGCCGGGCGATCCCAACTGTGTCTCAATCTATATTCGCGCCTGGATGCTGGATATGCCGTTTCTCAAACGCCCCTATCTCTGCCAGTTTTTGGAAGATACGCAACAGACGCTGACCAAAATGCAAGCTGAGTTCCCGAATTTGTGTGACCTTTACTCGCCCGTGATTCATCCTATGTATGAGGAAATGCGCATGGTGCTGGGCTTCCAGAAAACCTGTGAAGACCACCGTCCGTTTTACTGGGTCTACCTGTCGCTGGATCGGTATGTGGCGATTGATATTCCAGCCGCGATCGCGAAGTTGAAGTTGGGCGATTGAGGCGGAAGGGAAAGGAAGAGGAAAGGAGGGGAAGGGAGAGAAGGAGGGGAAGGGCGGGAAAACCCTTGAACAACACCCGAACGGGATCGCATGAGCGGGATTGAGTTTTGCCTCGCCAAATATTAAGAGATTGAAACAATTCGCATTCTTTAGAAAAAATTTAAGATCTACTGGTGACTGGATTGAGGCTTCTTCATCCGCCAAAAGGTAGAGATGGCAAGAATCTGGGAGTTCCTGAGAAGAGTGACGAACCACTTTACAAAAAGCAATAAAGGGTTTAATCTACTTAATAAGCGACCACCGTGTTGCCCAAGTTCATTAAGTTACATTAAGCACTCATTACTATTATGACCACGACTTTGCAGCGCGCTGAGCGCCAAAACGTGTGGCAACAGTTCTGTGAGTGGATCACCAGCACCAACAACCGCCTGTATATTGGCTGGTTCGGCGTGCTGATGGTGCCCACCCTGCTGTCTGCTACCATCTGCTACATCATCGCCTTCATCGCGGCTCCCCCTGTGGACATCGATGGCATCCGGGAACCCGTTGCTGGTTCTCTGATGTACGGCAACAACATCATCTCTGGTGCGGTTGTGCCTTCTTCCAACGCGATCGGTCTGCACTTCTACCCCATCTGGGAAGCTGCTTCCTTGGATGAGTGGTTGTACAACGGTGGCCCTTACCAACTGGTGGTGTTGCACTTCCTGATTGGTGTGTTCTGCTACATGGGTCGGGAGTGGGAATTGTCCTACCGCCTGGGTATGCGTCCTTGGATCTGTGTTGCTTACTCTGCCCCTGTGGCAGCTGCAACTGCAGTGTTCTTGATCTACCCCATCGGTCAAGGTTCCTTCTCTGACGGGATGCCTTTGGGTATTTCCGGTACCTTCAACTTCATGTTCGTGTTCCAAGCAGAGCACAACATCCTGATGCACCCCTTCCACATGTTGGGTGTGGCTGGTGTGTTCGGTGGTTCGTTGTTCTCGGCCATGCACGGTTCCTTGGTGACCTCCTCCTTGGTGCGTGAAACGACGGAAGTTGAATCGCAGAACTACGGTTACAAGTTTGGTCAAGAAGAAGAAACCTACAACATCGTTGCAGCCCATGGCTACTTCGGTCGGTTGATCTTCCAATACGCATCGTTCAACAACTCTCGTTCCTTGCACTTCTTCTTGGGTGCATGGCCTGTGATCGGGATCTGGTTCACGGCATTGGGCATCAGCACGATGGCGTTCAACCTGAACGGTTTCAACTTCAACCAATCCATCATCGACTCGCAAGGTCGTGTGGTGTCGACCTGGGCTGATGTGTTGAACCGCGCCAACTTGGGGATGGAAGTGATGCACGAGCGTAACGCTCACAACTTCCCGCTCGACTTGGCTGCTGGCGAAGCAACGCCTGTGGCACTGGTTGCTCCTTCCATCAATGGTTAATTGCTGATTCAGCGACTCCACACTTGATTGATTGAGAAGGAAAGCCCCCTCCAAATGGAGGGGGCTTTTTAGATTTTTAGTATGGCGGCATGGACAGGAAGGGCTGGGCGATCGCCAACATTGCTCAGAATTCCTAGCAGACGGCCGTTAAACTCATGGGTACGTAGTATAGCTTTGGCATTAACAGACCTGACACACCAAAATAGCTGCCTTCATCCCCTCACCCCTGCTCCCAGAGCGGGATCAGGGGAACTAATCCAATCTTTCTCCCCTCGCCCATTTGGGGAGAGGGGGCAGGGGTGAGGGCGGTTTTGGTGCGTGAAGTATATTAGTGCCTTACGTTGACTAAGGACGTAAATACCCCTGGGCAACGGAGTGATCGATGAGGTGTTGGATGAAGTCCCCTAGGGCGGGAGCCCCGATCGCGATGGGGGCGGCGCGTTGTAACACCTGGGCTTTGGTAATCTGGTGTTGTTTCCAGGTGCCGCCAGCGGTTTGGACGTTGTTGAGCATGGGTTGGAGGCGATCGAGGGCAGCGGCGAATTGCGCGTCTGGGGTGGCCTGGGCTTCAAATTCGTCCCACCACGATCGCAGTTCTTGGGCTTGATCGGGTGGCAAGAGCCCAAACAGGCGATCGGCGGCTTGTTGTTCGCGATCGGCTTTACTCTGGTTGTGCTGTGCGTCGTAGCAGAAGGTATCCCCCGCGTCGATTTCTACGAGGTCATGCACCAGCAGCATTTTCACGACGCGTAAGACATCGACATCAGCGGGGGCGTATTCGGCCAGCAAGACGGCCATCAGCGCAATATGCCAGGAGTGTTCGGCGCTATTTTCGCGGCGGGAGCGATCGGTCAGTAAGGTTTGGCGCAGGATGCCTTTGAGCTGGTCGATTTCAATCACGAATTGAATTTGTTGCGCCAGCCGTGTGGGTACTGCCTCCCCCATGCTTCAAAGATCCTCGCCGGGATAGGGGGTGAGAATTTCGGAGCCGTCTTTGGTGACGACAATGGTGTGTTCACATTGCGCCGAGAGTTTGCGATCGCGGGTCAGGGCAGTCCAACCGTCGTCCATCATTTCGGCTTCGTAAGTGCCTTCGTTAATCATGGGTTCGATCGTGAACACCATGCCAGCACGGAGTTTTTTACCCGTTCCCCGTTTGCCGTAGTGGGGCACCTGGGGCGCGGTATGGAAAATATTGCTGATGCCATGCCCGACGAAATCGCGCACGACTGAAAATCCTTCGGCTTCGGCATATTCTTGAATG
>JAIXVO010000530.1 GCA_027482985.1 Cyanobacteriota bacterium | reverse complement strand
GGAGTTTCAAACTGATTTCAGTTCTAGATAGTGAAGATCCAGGAACTCAGATAACGCCACACAATGGGACAGGCAAACTCATTATTCAAACTAAAAAAGAAGAGCATTTAATTTTGCTCCAGGCACTATTAAAGCTAGCATTTCATATCGGGGGTGTAGGTCGAGGAGCTAGACGACCACTCCATTGCAACAGTGAACGACTGCGGGGCTGTTTTTGGCAATCTACGGTAGTCAATGAGCAGTTACCCTACGATGCAAAGGCATGGCAGGACTTCTTGCAGGAATTGCTGACGGCATTTGACCAAGTGCGAACTGTAGATTTAAGTACCTTAGTTACTCCCCAACCTGTGGCTAATCCGAATCGTCCCCGACTTAAAAAGTCTCAGTCCGAGAGAGCACAGCGTACTCAAGATATTTTAAATAGAAATGCCCGAATTTATCTGGTGTCATCTCCAAAGTTGAAGCATCCAAAGGAGGTTAAAAATTGGAGAAATGAGGGAAATAAATACGATGTTCGGGGAGCAGCGCTAGAGTTCTTCTATGATAGTGGCTTTAAGGGTGGAAGCCAGGGAAATTTAAGCGTGGGAGGCAGTTTAGGAACTCCTTCGTTTGTATGGATTCAGTCCAATAAGCTTGATCATTCTAATGAAGCTTATCAAGTAATTACATTGTTTGGTGCCGACAACCAAGAAAGAGGTAAATTTCTTCAGGCCATACAAGATTCAGCACAAATTAAAGAAAAAATAGAAATCTCTTTACCTTGGCAATGAAAAATAATAGGCTAGTAGGACTAAAAATAAGCGCCAGATAGAAATCAGTCAACTGCCTTTCAGTGGTTCAAGTGGGCAGAGTTAATTTTATGGATAGCTGCATCAGTTGCTGTCATTACTATGGCTGTTAACCTATCCCCTAGTGCTGGGCAGACTGGACAAGCTGAGTCAGAGATGCTAGCCAGCCAGCTTGAATTCATTCTTAAAATGAATAGTGCTTTTCTGGGTTTTCTTGGGATTATTGGCGCGTTGCTAACCTGGTTCTTCAAAAATAACCTTGAAGATGCTAAGAAAGTTGCTAGTCAAATGGTTTGAGGTGGATTAGATCAGCATATTCAGGAGCGTGTCCAGGAAGAATTCCGCTACTGGGAACCCGGCCAAATTTGCGATTAGCCCCCATCGGCGCTAACGTCCGCGCCAGAACCCCCTGTGGAGCGCCACGATCTCCGCCTCTACCGCCGCGATCGGCCCCCATACCTGGATCGGCTTTTGGCCATGGTCAAACACGTAGCGACAGGGCACATCCAGGGTTGGGTTCTCGCTATGGTTGCCCGTCAGCGCCAGCAGCTGCCGTTCAGACAGGCCGTAGACCAGCCGCCCCACATTGGCCCAGTACTGCGCCCCGGCGCACATCACGCAGGGCTCCACCGTGGTGTACAGGGTGCAGTTCCACAGGTAGTCCGAGGCATAGCGATCCCAGGCCGCCCGCACCAGGGTCGACTCCGCATGGTCGACGGTACTCACATTGCCCTGCTCCAGCAGCACCGTTTCCTGGTCGGGGGCCACCAAGATCGCCCCAAAGGGATGATGCCCCGCCGCCATCGCCGCCTGGGCCACCTGGTTGGCGCGGCGCAGGTGAGCGATTTGTTGGGCTGGGGTGGGGTCGGTCATAACGCTACTGATGCCTCCATAAACCCTTACCATCAAAGGGTATCAGGAGTCATCTATGAAACCATTGGACGGAAAAATCGCCCTGGTCACCGGAGCCACCCGAGGCCTGGGCAAGGGCATTGCCATCGGGCTGGGGGAGGCCGGGGCCACGGTCTACATCACCGGTCGCACCCTGACCGCCACCCCCGAGTCGGTGGGCAGCCTCGAGGAAACCGCCGCCGCTGTCACCCAGGCGGGTGGGATCGCGGTGCCCGTGCCCGTGGACCACAGTGACGATGACCAGATTCGTGCCCTGTTTGAGCGCATCCAGACCGAGCAAGCGGGCCAGCTCGACCTACTGGTGAACAATGCCTACGCCGGGGTATCCGCCCTCAGAGCCGCCTACGGCAAACCCTTTTGGGAGTCGGAGCCCGACCTTTGGGATGCCTGCAATGCCGTGGGGCTGCGGAGCCATTACCTGGCCAGCGTCTATGCCGCCCGCCTGATGGTGCCCCGCCAGCAGGGGCTGATCTGTACCCTCTCGTCCTGGGGTGGGTTGTCCTACATCTTTGGGGTGCCCTACGGGGTGGGCAAAGCCGGGTGCGATCGCCTGGCCGCTGACATGGCCGTGGAGCTTAAACCCCACCGGGTCACCTCGCTGTCCCTCTGGCCAGGCATTGTGGGCACAGAGCTGATGACCCAATTCGCTGCCGAGATGGGGCTGGGGGAACCAGCCGTGAGCGGTGCCCAGCCCGAACCGATTCAGGCCCACTACAACTGGGAAACGCCCCTGCTGACCGGGCGAGTCATTGCCGCCCTGGCCGCCGATGCTACTGTGATGCGTCGCACCGGTCAGGTGCAGATTGTGGCGGAGCTGGCCAGAGACTATGGGCTAGTGGATGCCGATGGCCAGCGACCGGCTTCGCTGCGATCGCTGCGGTTTGTGCTGCCCTCGGCGGTGCCGGGGCTCAGACCCTACGCTGGGCTAGTGCCCGATCTAGAGCTGCCCTGGCCGTTTTTACTCCTGGGACTCCTCGGTTCTCCTAAGGTTTGAGTGGTTAGAATTAAGGCAACCTTTAGGCGGTGCAAATGGGCTATGGATCAACTTAATACAACGACATGGCCTACCCTAGTCCCCCTGCTGGCCGTAGACAGAGTTATGGATAAACAAGCTGAAATTGCGGCACTTTGCCAACTCAACCAGGTCGTCCGGCTTGATCTCTTTGGCTCGGCTACACAACCAACCTTTGACGCGGCCACCAGCGACTTTGATTTTGTAGTAGAGTTCTCTAGCGATACATCCGAGGGAGCTGCTGATCGTTTCTTTGGACTCAAGCAGGGGCTAAGCGATGCGCTAGGACGAGCCATAGATTTAGTAGATCTCAAAGCCGTTAAAAATCCCTACTTTTTGCAAGCCATTGCCCCGAGTCGTTTGATCATATATGGACGTTGAGATTCAAAAATATTTATACGATATTCAGATGGCTTGCCGGCTTATTCAAGAATTTGTGGCTGACCAAACCTTTGATAGCTATCGCACTAACGTTCTACTGAGTTCCGCTGTAGAGCGTCAGTTCATCACCATTGGAGAAGCCTTAAACCAGGCTATTAGGGGATCGCTAGACCTGGAAGCCCAAATCTTCGATAGTCGCAAAATTGTAGATTTCCGCAACCTCTTGACCCATAGCTACGGAGCTGTTTCAGATGCTGTCGTCTGGGATATTATTCAGACCAGCCTTCCCAAACTCATCCATGATGTAGATCAGTTGATGGGTTCATCCCTATGATCGCCTGCCTGTGATTGCTTTAGTGAGGGCTAGGGCAGCCCAAACCCCCAGAATTAAGATGCAGAAACATCCCAACCATGCTTCTAGGGCTACCCTGAGGCCGTTGAGATCTAGAAAAGGCAGTCAACCCTATCCCATCAAAATCACGTTATCCAACACATGGATGATGCCGTTGTCGGCCTCAATGTCGGCGGCGATCACCGTGGCATTTTTGACCTCAAAGCCTTCGGTGCCATCGATGGGAATGGGTGCCCCTTCCAGGGACTCCACGGTGCCGAGTTTGATCAACTCAGCCTGGGTGTATTTGCCCGACACCACGTGAAACTTGAGAATTCTGCCCAGCTGGGGCGGGTTTTGCACCAGGGTTTGGACTGTACCCGGTGGCAGTTTGGCAAAGGCGGCATCGTTGGGCGCAAAGACCGTAAACGGGCCAGGACTCTGGAGGGCTTCGACCAACCCAGCGGCCTGGACGGCGGCGACCAGGGTAGAGAAGCCTTCGTTGCTGACG
>JAIXVO010000357.1 GCA_027482985.1 Cyanobacteriota bacterium | reverse complement strand
GGGGGACGCAGCCGTCCCCTGAATTCGGGGGGTTTGGGGGGCTGCCACCCAAGCCGAGAATCTTGGTTTTGGCCAGAGACTCGCGCTACCACCAGACTTGTCGGTACTAAGTAGTCCAGGAGGAGAGCCTTGGGGCGAGGGCCGTAAAAGTCGCAACCAGAGATCAGGATTGCAGGAAGTATCAGGATCATCAGGATGATTCTGATGCGCCGTTCTGGAATGGCTTTGAGTAGGATAGAAGTGTCTTTGTGAGAACAAGCGTTAATTCAGGTAAAGGTTCCCATGAAAATTCTGGTTTTGCTGGCATTAGGGGTTTATGTCTTTGGCGTATGGAAATTCTGGACTGGCTTCAGACGCACTAATTTCAGTCAGGGGCGGGTGCCACTCGCGTTGTTTTGGCCGGTGTTGGTAATTGCGAATAAATCCTATCGGCAAAACTTCACGAAAGCGTTGAAGGGGCAGTAAGTTCAGGCTGACAGGTCGCGGAATTTCCTGCTGGACAGTGCGATCGCGCCCGCCAGTGGGAAATTCCCGCCAACCAATGACTAGACATCCCGCAGTGAATCAGTCATGCTGATGGGTGGACTGTTCTGGTTAATCGTTTCATCATGGCAGATAAGCCCTTCGGTGATTCATCCAACGCGGCATCAGAAAGTGGTTACGGGCTATTGCGCGATCGCGCCAATTGGGAAAGCCAAATCGCTACCGTTGCTGCCCGATTCAACCGAGAGTATGCTGGCACCGCACCCGACTTACCGGATGAAGTCAAAGCGATGCCGATTTATCAAGAACGTGCCACGGGGTTGTTGCAGGCCAAGCTCACCTCCCCCTTCTGGCAACTGGCAAAACCGCAAAAAAATCAGCGCTGTTTAGATATCGGGTGCGGCGTGGGCTTTTTAATCTACGCGTGGCGCGAATGGGACGCCTTGTTTTACGGCCAAGAAGTTAGCGCGATCGCCCGTGATGTCTTAAATGCCAGAGGTCCGCAACTCAATTCCAAACTCTTCAAAGGCGTGCAACTGGCTCCGGCGCATCAACTCAACTATGAGGCGAAGCAGTTTGATTTAGTGATCTCGACGGGCGTGAGTTGTTATTACCCGCTGGAATATTGGTCGCTGGTGCTGACGGAAGTGAAGCGCGTCCTGAAGCCGGGAGGGTTTTTTGTGTTTGATGTGGTAGATGCGGAATTAGCCACCGCCGAAAATTGGGCAATTTTGGAAACCTATCTGGGGGCAGAAGTGCAACTGGACTCCCTGCAGGGCTGGAAACGAGTGATCCAGGCAGCGAACGGGAAGGTCGTGAAATCCCTGTCGGGGGAAGTGTTTCAACTGTTGAAAGTGAGTTTTTAGGTGGCATTTCTGTACGATCGCACCGTCCGGTTTCAAGATACAGATGCCGCTGGCGTGGTGTATTTTGCGACCGTCCTGACCTTTTGCCATGAAGCTTACGAAGCCTCGTTAGCCGCTGCTGGCTTTGATCTGAAAACCTTTTTTAGCCCTGCTGATCTGGCGATGCCGATTGTCCATGCCAGTGTGGATTTTTTGCAGCCGATGTGTTGTGGCGATCGCCTGCACATTCACCTGACTGCCCAACATCTCCATGCCACGCGGTTTGAAATTGCTTACCAGATCTACCACCAGGACGCGCCTGATCGATTGTTAAGCAAAGCCATCACCCGCCATGCCTGTGTGCAAATGGGGGGGCGATCGCGCCAATGTGTCGCGCTACCCCCGGCGATGTTGGAGTGGTTGGCGGCGATCGGGTGAAGCTTGTGACAATCCGCTTGAGTGCCTGACCCAATTGCGGCACCACGAATGCTCAGGACTGGGTTGCAGGAACGAAACCCACGTCTAGCCTGCCGAGACAATCCCTAAAGTTCAAACTCCCACTCTAGAAATTCAGCGACCTGATTTGCTAACATGAATGGCTCGAAGGGTTTGGGGATGACCCCCCGCACACCCAATTCAGGCAGGCGATCGACCTGGTTAAAATTAATTTTCGCCGTTAGGAGGACGACCGGAATTGCGATCGCATCCAGTTGTTCAGTCCGGAGGGTGCGTAAAAATGTCATGCCATCCATCCCAGGCATCATCATATCGAGCAGAATGGCATCGGGTTGCTCAGACTGGACGACCGCCAGGGCTTCCTGCCCGGATGCTGCCGTACTGACTTGCCAGCCAGCAATATCCTCTAAACAACCACGCACAACTGCCCGCACGTCATCTTCATCGTCAATCACTAAAACACGTTTTGGGGTCACGGGCTGGCCTCCGTCAGTTGAGGTGAAGTGAGAAGTCAGAACGGAAGCAGCGGAAATCATTTTCTGTAAAACCCATACGACAGAACAAGCAATGACACACAATTCATCCGATTGCTTATCAGCTTACCGCTGAGTTCTGAAGAACTTTTGAAGTTGAGGAAAATTGTGGGTTTTGCGTGAGGAAATAGATTTAAATTCTCTGACTGCTACCAATTCGGTCTCCCCTTAAACTTCCCATCGAAAGACGGCTGCTACCTGCTCCACCAGAGTCATCGGGTCGAAGGGTTTTAAGATCAGCCCCACATTGGTTAATTGGGCAAATTCTGCCTGTTCTTCCT
>JAIXVO010000105.1 GCA_027482985.1 Cyanobacteriota bacterium | reverse complement strand
GTTCGGTGACGAGGGTGAGGCTGACCCATTCGCCGCGATCGCTGTAGCTGCGGATCAGGCGTTGGCGCAGGTGGGGTTGGAGGAGCCAGCCGACTTCCAGGAAGAAGGGGGAGCCTGTTTTGATGTGGGTAGGGCAGGTGGCAGAAGCGCCGTCAGGGAGCAGTAACACTTGGACGGACTGGGCACCTTGGTCAAAGCGGAGCCGATTACCGTCGATCGCAGCGGTAGAGCGCAGGATTTGGCCGTTGGGCAGGGTGAGGGTTTGGGTCAGCTGTTGGGCCGTGTCGCGCTGAATTTGGAGCGTGGTGGTAGCACTGGTGGGCGGACTCCAGTCGGGGTAGACGGTGGTGGCTTCACCCTGCCAAATGCCTAATAAATCGTCGATCACGAGGGGCGATCGCTCTTTCGCATCCGTGTTAGCTCGGCGTTCTCGAATCAGGGTGAGTTGGTCGAGTTGGCTCTCACGATTGAACAATTGCACCAGCCGGAGGCGGCGATCGCCCGGAATGCCATCGGCGTGAGTTTCGATTAAGCCCAACTCAGCCCCAAATTCCGAGAACGGGCCAAACTGGATGCTGCCCTGAGAGAAGGCGCCATTATCTAGAAACAACACGCTGCGACCGAGGCTGCTGTACTCCAGCACTTTCTCATCGACGGGATCAGTTAACCGCCGGACAATTTGCCGCATCGTCTGGTTGCCATTCAACCCCTCAAACGAGACAACGGTGGGCGTATCTTGACGCACTTCACCCGTGGGAGACAGCTGGATAAATGATCCCTGCCATTCACCGAGGTTCTGGAATAAACAGTCCCACTGAGATTTCATAGGCAAGCAGAGGGCAGGGGGCAGAGGGCAGACGGGGGGAGGTAGGAGCGGGAGGACTGAGGGCGATCGCCCGATGCGCTCATTCTCATTTAACCGCGATTTTGCGAACAGCGAAGAGACTGCCTAAAATCCCGACGGAACTGCCAAAGGTGACTAGGATACAGGCTAGGAGCACGATTTGCAGGGAGCTGAGTTGGAGACCGTTCGTTAATAGCTGCACAAATTGGGGTTGCTGAGACAAGAGCTGGCGGAGGAATTGTTGCAGCAGCAGCAGTAAGGTCCAGGCGATCGCGGCTCCTGCCAGCCCAAACGTGACTCCTTGCAGCAGGAAGGGTAGATAAATCCAGCGGGTGGTAGCACCGACTAACTGCATCACTTCGATTTCTCGCCGCCGCGCCAAGACAATCAGCCGCATGGTGGTCGTAATCACAGCGATCGCGGTCAGAGTCAAAAAACTGACAATCACAAAGCTGACCCAACTCAAGCCCCGATTCAATTCGCCCACCCGTTGGACGGCTTCATCCACATACTGCACCTCATCCACGCCCGAAAGTTGCTTGAGTTTGGCGGCTAGTTGGGGCACCGCTGCCGAAGCAGTGGCTTTAACTTGGAGCTGATCCACCAGGGGATTCCCTTCTAGCTGCTGCGTTGCGCCCTGAATATCGGCTAACCCCAGGTCTTGCACCAAACTCGCCCAAGCCACTTCTTTCGTCACCGCCGTCACCCCTGCGACCTGGGGCAACCTGGCGACTAGAGGCTGTAAATCCTGTGCCTGAACGCCAGTTTCCAGATATACCGAAACTTCCAGCTGACTCCCAAAGCGATTGAGCAACCCTTCCAATTGCCAGGAAGACTGCAGGCTAATGCCAAACAGGAACAGCAAGACGGCGACCGTACTGATCGCCGCCCAGTTCATCCAGCCCCCCCGACGTAAACCCAACCCCGTTTCACGCAGCAGGTAAGTCAGTTGTGTCAGCGATCGCATACTGTTCCACCCCTTCGGTCCACAAGACGTGGTTTACGTTAGTCGCAGATCGCGCGATCGTCAAGCCATCCCACTCGCAGAGGCCCAGTCCTATTGCGGCGCAGCCGGGGATCTAGCGGCATTTGGATCGCGGGAGAAATTGGCATCCACCACATCTCCTAACCGCCCCAAGGGTTTGGCCTGCCCCTGATTGTATGAAGCCACCACAGCACCCGCATTACCCGCTCGAATCAGGAGCGTATTTTGAGCCGTCCAAGTGCGCTGTGTCCCCTTATTGAGCGTCCCTGCAAAGGCAACTTTGCCATCAGTGACCACTTCCATCCAGGATTGATCCAGCAAACTAATCTCCACCTGGACAGGCGCATTGGCCGCTGGCTGAGTGGTGAGAGGCGATGCCAGCGCCGTGGAGGCGGGATTGGCGGGGACTGCGGTCGCAGCAGACGAGGTGGCGGGCTGAGAAGGGGTAGCAACCGTGACAGGACGGGGCTGGAAAGCTTGCTTTAACCCCCAGGCCAGCGTCCCTAGCCCCCCCAGGACAGCAATTCCTGCCACTAGGTAAGACCAGCCTGAAAGCGAGCCCGTCCGAACAGGATCAGAGGCTTGACGCTCAGACATTGGGACACTTGATGGCGCGATCGCGGGTGCTGATGGCGCGGGCGCAGGCACTGGATTTGCCACTGGCGCATTCGCATCAAAAGCATCGGCAATTTCTGCCCCGTCTAGCTCCAGGACATCGGCATAACGACGAATAAAGCCTTTGATATAAATCGGTTCCGGCAACCGCTCCACTTCCCCCACCTCCAGCGCATTCAGAAGTCGCAAAGGAATAAAGGTATCCTTGGCGACTTTCTCTAAAGAGACCGATTGAGCTTCCCGCACTTGGCGTAAATAATCCCCAATCTGCTGTAGTTGCTCGACTTGAATGGCGCTTAACCCCTTCATTGCTTAACCCGTGCTCCTAGACACCTGATGCAGTTGCAGTTGATCCATCTGGACAAAGAGACTGAACCGACTCATTGCCAGCGCGATCGCCAAAGCTTTGTCACGTCAGCCATGATAGGAAATATCGTAAACAAATGTAAAGTGGAAGCCCGACACCCCATAGCTGGAACTGGCACTTCCACGCCAACTAACGTAAAAAACTACAAATTAACCACAACAGGAAAAACATGACCGCACTGGCAAACGCCTCAGTCGCGATCGCCCAACCCGGAATTTGAGGTGCCAATAGTCCGACCAGTAAGCCCCCCACCAGCAGCCCCACAATCAACCCAGCAAAGCTCAGGAGAATGGAGCGACCCAGCTTACGCTCTTTCCGGTAAAGAAAATAAAACGCCGTACCCACCCCCAGAATGACACTCAATTGCACCGTCGTGGGTACCAGTAAGACTAGTGCCACCAACCCCGCCAGAATGCCCCCTGGCAGAACAATATCGGTGCGGGAAGGAGTATCCAACCAAGCCGCTAACCAAGCCGGAGGATGCCGCAGATTCGCGGCCGGAGGATTAGCTGCTACTTCCACCTGACGCTCGGCAAACCGAATCCCATCCGGCACCTTAATCCGCCCCTCCTGGCGCATTTTCAGGCGCTCCATCAACACCGCGTCATACGCTGCCTCAATTTTCTTTACCTGTTCGGCATCACCCTTCAAGCTTTCACACAAACGATTGCGGGCTGCTTGGATCTCATCGAAACTTGCCCCCTCCGAAACGCCTAACCGCTCGTATGGATTTTGCTCAGTCATGCTCTTCTCTACTACTTCGCCAAGATACTTTAGAGCCTATCTGAAAAAACCAGCCCCTTACAAATTGATTCGAGATCTTTTTCCGGAAATCTGGATTTTGTAAGGCACCTTATATAAAAGGTGGGGCATACTAATGCTGATAGCTGAATTTGTTGATACTGAAATCGGCCTTCAGACATCAGTCAGGGTGGAAAATCGCTTCCCGAAGTGCCTCAAAGACTGGCAGGACGGGATTTAGAGCGACATCGACAAATCCCAAGCACAATTGGGATTGATTAAGATGTTTGTTACCCAACTGTAAACCCTCATGGAGGTGGGTCGTTGCCTACTGAATCTTCCCAAATCCTGAACTCTATCCGCCCTCATCAACCCAAGGTTATGGCTATGGCTGCTGCCAAAATTCTTGTAGTAGACGATGATCCTGCGATTCGCAACCTGATTTTTCGCTTCCTGACTCAGCAAAATTACCAAATGGAAGCCGCGGAAGACGGTAAATCAGCGATGGCCATGTTTGAGTCGTTTAATCCAGATTTGGTCATTCTGGATGTGAATTTACCGGATGCGAATGGCTACAACCTCTGTGAAGAGATGCAGAAGCGCACCGGAGTATTTGTTTTAATGCTGACTAGCCGAACAGATGAGGCCGATGTGATGCGGGGGTTCTCACAGGGTGCCGATGACTATATCACAAAACCTTTTAGTCTGGGTGAGCTCGGTGTGCGCGTCGGAGCGATTCTCAAGCGCCAGCGCACGGTCACCACAGGCGAACAACAATCTTTAACTTTTGAAAAACTGGTAATTGATCCCGTCCGGCGCGAAGTGAAGTTGGCGGGAGACTTGATACCGTTGACGGCATTGGAGTTTGATTTACTGTACTTTCTGGCGCGGCATCCAGGGCGGGTGTGGCGACGGGCAGAATTAATTCAGGAAGTTTGGGATTATGAGTATGTCGGCGATCAGCGAGTCGTGGATGTCCACATTGGCCAGATTCGCAAGAAGATTGAGATTGACACCAGTCAACCCGCTTTGATTCAAACCGTGCGCGGGGTCGGCTACAAGTTTGAGGCTCCGGATAAGTTAGGTGCCGAGTAATCTCACAATCGTTCGGCAGGGAGGGGGCAAGGTGGAGGTCCAGCTCTCATCGATTCATTCGCCCTTCAATCCGGTGGGGTAAGCGGGAGTTCTAACCTAAAGCAACTGCCCTGCCCCACGGTAGAAGTGACTGTGATGTTTCCCCCATGTAGTTGAGCCAGTTTACGCGCCAGCGCTAACCCAAGCCCCGTGCCCTGATATTTGCGATCGAGCCCACTTTGCACCTGATGAAAGGGTTGGAACAGGTTTGGTAAATCCGCTGGGGCAATCCCGATGCCCGTATCACAAACCATAAACAGTAGGCGATCGCCCTCTGACTGAACTCGCAGCGACACCGTGCCCTGATCGGTAAACTTGATGGCATTGGAGAGCAGATTCAGGAGCACTTGTTTTAAGCGGCGGCGATCGCAAGGCAAACTCAGTTCCGGGGCAATCGCATGGGTCAGCCTTAAGCCTTTGGCACTAGCTTGCGGTTGCATCGCCATTAAGCAAGCTTCACAAAGTTCCCCAACGGCGATCGCCTCAACCCTCAATTCTTCGCGCCCCGCTTCGATTTTAGATAAATCCAGCAAGTCATTAATCAGCGCGAGTAGGTGCTCGCCACTGCTGTAAATATTGTCTAGGTATTGCACTTGTTTTTCGTTTAAGTCGCCAAACACCTGTTTCAGCAGCACGCTGGAGAACCCCAAAATGCTGGTTAACGGGGTCCGCAACTCATGACTCATATTGGCTAAAAATTCGCTCTTAGCACGATTCGCCGCTTCCGACAGCAGTTTTTCGGCTTCTAACTCCTGCGTTCGAGCCTGCACCAATTCTTCCAGGCGTTCATAGCTCTGGGCATTGTAAAGCGCGATCGCCGCCTGATCCGCAATCCGCTGCAACAATGTGATTTCGTCTGCATTGAAGTACCGGGGTGCGGTCGTGGTGTGCAATTCAATCCCTCCAAAAAACTGATCCCGGATGAAGATGGGCACGCTCAGCAACGATTGTCGCTGAGTTTCAGCTAAACACGCCAGTTGCGCCGCATTTAGAGCTAAGGCGGCATTATTCGGCACATGAATAGGCTGGGTGAAGTACTCGCCCGTATCCGAATCGATAATGCCCAACCAGTCGGAGACAAGCACCTGCTTATGCAGCATCGGTACCACTTGCGAGGTAGCGCGCCATTCATGGGTAATTCGCACTTGATCAGTAGCAACTGCAAAAATGAACGCGCGATCGACGTTAAAGTAGGCTCCCGTCAAATTCACGATCCCTTGCAAAATAAAGTCTGGATCCAAGCTGGAGTTAAGCGTGCGACCAATTTGATTGAGTAACTGTTCGCGTTGAGCTTGCTGTTGGAGATGTTCAAACAGGTGCGTCTGGTAAATCGCGATCGCGCACTGATCGGCGATCGCCCGCATCATCGCCACTTCCTCTTCTGTCCAATCGCGGTCGCGATCGCACTGATGCAGACAAATGCCCCCAAAATATTGACAGCGATACACTAGGGGCGTTAGAAGCATCGCCCGAATGCCAGCTGCCACCGCGAAAGCCCGTACGGTGGGTTCAGCCGCAGCCGCGTTGGGCAGGCAGAAGGGCTGACCTTGAGCCAAAGTCGCCGTAAGTTCTTCCACTAGCGGGCATGCCAACCCAAAGTAGGCTTCTCGGCCGACCGTCTGCTGGCTAATATAGCGGCTGCTCAACCGTTGGCTGGTGGCATCCATCAAAAAAATGATACAGCGGCTGAGTCCCAAAGCATCATGCAGACGGTCAATGGTGGCTTGCAGCACCTCCTCAAAGATGAGTGGCCCCCGCATTGATTGCACAATCCGATTCACCAGGCTTTCCCGCGTCGCTTGCTGCTGAATCTTTTGCATGGCAGCACGTTGCTGACGCTGGAGCGCAAACTCCCGCAGCGATCGCTCCAGCACTAGCGGTAAGCGAAATAACCGATCTTTGAGCACGTAGTCCGTAATTCCGGCCTTAATGCAATCGACCGCCGCTTCTTCCCCCAACGTCCCCGTAACCAAAATCAAGGGCACGTCGAGTTCAATCTGTTGCAGTTGCTGGAGCACTTGATAAGCAGTGGCCCCAGCCGTCAGGCGAAAATCCGACAGAATGGCATCCCAGGGGCGTTCGCGCAGGGCGATTGCCAGTTGTGATAAACCTTCTACCACGCGATACTCAAAGGCAACTGCCGCAGTTTCCAGCGCCAGTACAACCAATTCCGCATCTTCAGGCGTATCCTCCACGATTAACAGTTGCAGCGGGTGGGCAGCGCTGCGCAGGGGAGAGCCAAAAGACTGAAGCGGCTGAGACATAAGCATTGTTAAGCAGAGAAGAGAGATGGCGGTTGGTTTAGGTGCAGCCAATAGTGACTGATAGACAGGGCAGTATCCAGGAACTGTTGATAATCGAGGGGCTTAACAATGTAACTATTGATACCTAGACTGTAGCAGGAATCGACATCCGCCTTCTCCTGCGAGGAAGACATGACCACGACGACTAATTGACGGGTTTGAGTATTTTGGCGAATGGCTTGGAGCACTTGCAAGCCAGTCAACTTGGGAAGTTTCAAATCCAGCAGAATCAACTGCGGGAATCTCGGCGATCGCGATTGGGTGGCCATTTCGCCGGGAATCCCCAGATATTGCAGGGCTTGTTCACCATCTGCCACGACATCCAGAGTTGGCAGGAGTCCCGCTGTTTGCAAAGCGAGTTGCATCAGTTCAACATCATTAGGATCATCTTCTACTAACAAGATCCGACCTAGCATCTAGGGCAACTCCTGACCGGAATCGGCCGCGAATTTGAGATAAAAACAGGTACCTTGATCAACGACGCTTTCGGCCCACACAGTCCCCCCATGTCGATGCATAATTCGTTGCACGATCGCTAGCCCAATCCCAGTCCCTTCAAATTCAGTGCGCGAGTGCAGGCGTTGAAAGGCTCCAAACAACTGATCCGCGTACAGCATTTCAAAGCCCACTCCATTATCCTGGATAAACACCGTTTGATCAGGCAAACAGCCGATTTCAATGCGGGGCGGTTGGCGTGATTGGCTAAATTTCACGGCATTATCCAGCAAGTTAGAAAACACCTGTTGCAGGAGTAGCGCATCTCCCGCCACAGTCGGTAAATCACCCACAATCAATTGGGTTGCAGGCTGAAAATTAGGACTATTTTCGACTAATTGCAGTGCTTGCCGCACTAATGGCGCAAGGGCGATCGATTGACGGTGCAGGGGGTGTCGCCCAACCCGCGATAAATTGAGTAAGCCATCGATTAGTAGCCCCATGCGATGGCTACTTTGCTCAATAATCTGCAAGTAATGCGCCACTTTGGGATCTTGTAGCATCTGAGCAGTCTGAAGTTGCCCTCTGAGCGCGACGACAAAGCCATTGACATGCCGCAGGGGTGCTCGTAAATCGTGAGAGACAGAATAGGAAAACGATTCCAATTCTTGATTAATTACCTCCAATTGTTGTGTCCGTTCTGCTAAAGCTTGACGGGCTTCGACTAATTCAGTGATGTCACGAGAACTACCAATCAAGCCATAAATTTCGCCGTCTAGGTTTTTGAGTGGAATTTTGTAAGTATCGACGTAAATCGGATGTTCAGAAATATCAAACATTTCCTCTATATGGAGTGTTTCCCCAGTCTCAAAAACGTGTTGATTCTGAGCCATAAAATAAGCGGCAGCGGTAGCTGGATAACTCTCTACAATTCGGCGACCTTCAGGATTAGGATAGCCTGCCAAACTCAACTTTTGTTTCAACATGTCGTTACAAAAAGTGGTACGCATCGTGCGATCGACGACAAAAATATCATCTGGCAGCGTATTGATAAAGGTCAATAACTCATTCGTGCGTTGGGCAACTAACGCTTCTAAATTTTGGTTTTGAGCCGCTAATGTCGCATTTAATTGTTGAATTTGAGCTTCGGCCTGTTTGCGTTCTGTAATATCAACATCCAGGCAAAAGAAATCAGTGATACACCCATTTTGCCAAATTGGCACAATCACCGAGTAAATCCAGATAATGCAGCCTGATGCCAGGGTGATTTGATACTCTTGCGGCGCTTTTACCGTCTGCGTTTGTGCCATCTCTTGCAGGGTTTGGGTGAACCAGCCAGGGCTGCGCTCAAACTGCAATACATTCTGCAAGGGTTGCCCATCAGCG
>JAIXVO010000322.1 GCA_027482985.1 Cyanobacteriota bacterium | reverse complement strand
GATCGATCCGGTGGCGGAAATGCGGGCGGCGGCGACACGTAATCTGGAACTGGCAGCGCAGGAAAACGAGTGGTTTGATCCCGGCAGTGTGAGGATTTTGGCCGGAGATGCGTTTACATTGCCGCTACCGGATGAGTCGGTGGATGTGGTTGCCCAGAATTGCTTATTTAATATTTTTGAGCCGGAGGATTTGCAACGGGCGTTGGCGGAGGCGTATCGGGTGTTGAAGCCGGGGGGACGCTTGATTATGAGTGACCCGATCGCCACTCAACCGATGCCACCTCACTTACAACAGGATGAGCGCTTACGGGCATTGTGTTTGTCCGGCGCGTTGCCCTATGAGGCGTATGTGCAACAGTTGATCGCGATCGGCTTTGGGCAAGTTGAAATTCGGGCGCGGCGACCTTACCGCTTGCTTGATCCCGCCCAGTACCAGATCGATCAACCTTTACTCCTGGAAAGTCTGGATTCCGTGTCGTTCAAAGTGCCGCTGCCGGAGGATGGAGCCTGTGTGTTTACGGGCAAAACGGCGATTTATATGGGGCCTGAAGCCCTCCTCGACGATCGCGCTGGACACCTGTTGCAACGGGGCATCCCGCTGGCAGTTTGCGACAAAACAGCGGCGAAGTTGGCCTTACAGTTCCCGCAAACAGTGTTGATCACGCCATCGACCTGGCACTACCTGGGTGGTGGATGTTGTTAGCAGCCTTTGCTCCAACCGAGTGGTTGCAGTCTGCCCTCACCTGGATTCAGTCATTAGGTGCTGGGGGTGGACTCGCGTTCATTGCCCTCTATGTCGTCGCCACGATCGCTTTTTTGCCAGGGTCAATTCTGACGGTGGGAGCTGGGGCGGTCTTTGGGCTGTGGCTCGGCACTGCGTATGTGTTCATTGGTGCTACCTTGGGCGCGATCGCGGCATTTCTGATCGGACGCTATGGAGCGCGGGGCTGGGTGAGCCAGAAAATTGCGGGGAATTCCACCTTTGCCGCGATCGATCAGGCTGTGGCGCAGGGCGGCTTCAAAATTGTCCTGCTGACACGCCTCTCCCCCATCTTTCCGTTCAATCTGCTGAACTATGCCCTGGGACTGACGGGAGTCTCGTTGCGGGACTATATTCTGGGAGCGATCGGGATGCTGCCTGGCACGTTGCTGTATGTCTACATCGGCTCACTGGCTGGGGATTTGGCGCGACTGGGTAACGCTCCCCCCGCCCCGCAGCCCCAACTCACCTGGGCACTCCGGATCATCGGACTGCTGGCCACCCTCGCCATCACGGTTTATCTCACGCGCATTGCCCGTCAAGCACTGGCTGCCAACGTCAATCAGGAATAACGATGTCAAGTTCAACTGCAATCCTGTCTTTGCACCAACGCCAAGCACCGCTCGCCCAACCCCAACAGCAACAAACGCTTTTAGATCAAGTCAACCTAATTCAGACCCCGCATGAAGGTGATTTTGCAGCAGCGATCGCGGCTCACGGGTGGACGCACTTCACCCCGGCTCAATTGGAGATTTTTCAAATTAATGTCGGGAAATTGTGCAACATGACCTGCCGCCATTGTCATGTCGATGCGGGACCCGATCGCAAAGACAACATGGATCGCGAGACGATTGATGCCTGTTTGCAAGCGCTCGATCAGACCACCGCTCATACCGTCGATATCACGGGCGGTGCGCCGGAACTCAACCCGCATTTTCGCTATCTCGTGGAGGCGTGTGTGAGGCGGGGCAAACACGTCATCGATCGCTGCAATTTGACGGTGTTGCTGTTGCCCCGCTTCGCCGATCTGCCAGAGTGGTTTGCGGCCCAGGGCGTGGAAGTGGTGTGTTCGTTGCCCCACTATCGCCAGCGCAACACCGATGCCCAGCGAGGCGACGGCACTTTTGAACAGTCGATTCGCGCCCTCCAGAAACTGAATGCGGTGGGCTATGGTCAGGGTGATCCGCAACGGCGCTTGACCCTGGTAAGTAATCCGGTCGGAGCCTTTCTCTCGCCTGCCCAGGGGCGGTTAGAGCAGGAATGGAAAGCCGGGTTATTCAAACATCATGGTGTTACCTTCGATCGCCTGATTACGATCAACAACATGCCCATTTCTCGCTATCTGGAATGGCTAGAACAGTCGGGTAATTTGGCGGCTTATCTGGAACGGTTGGTGAATGCTTTTAATCCCGCGACCGTGAGTGGTTTGATGTGTCGCAATACGCTGTCTGTATCCTGGGATGGGCGCTTATTTGATTGCGATTTTAATCAAATGTTGGATTTGGAATTGCAACAACCGCAGACTCTGCGATCGCATATTCGCGACTTTAATTTGCACCTGTTAGCGCAGCGGCAAATCGTCACGGGTCGCCATTGTTTTGGGTGTACTGCCGGAGCCGGGAGTTCCTGCGGCGGGGCGATCGCGGACGATTCTACGACAAATCATCCATGATGACGGAGTAGGCTAAGCGCAACAGTTCCAACTCTGTGGGAGGCAGGCGGCGAGCATCCGTCAGGGCGATCAATTTGCCCTCCGCCTCAGCCAGGTGTTCGGCAGGGGCATCGATCGCCGTGAATTGCGCTAAGTAGATGGACAGTTCGCTCTCGTCCTCAGCCGCGATCGTAGCTTTGAATTCTGGATCAAGTCGGAGACTGCCGGGACTCAATCCCAACTGTTGTTCCGCTGTGGTGATGAGGGGCGAAACATCTTCCTGGACCTGCTTGCCCCCAATCTGGCTGGCGATGATTTTGGCAGTGGCGGGAATGCCCTCAAATTGGCAGACAGTGCCCTGCCAGCGTAAAAACACAGTACGACCACTCGAAGAATGTTTGTGATACAAAATCAGGCGGGATGACGACATGCGGCGATCGCGAAATCTTTTGATGGAATATTTTTCAGCTTACCATTCCCGTTACAGCCATCGCTGCTTACTGTGATTACGTAGGTTGTTCCCCTAACGATCAGATCGGTTCACCCTGACGGTCTGCCAGAAGTGAATAACAGTCAATGGCAGTGAAGCTGATAGCGCAGGGTAGACAGCCAATTGCGTATCAGTCCAAAGTTCCGCATCTTGAAGAGGGCATTATTCGCAAAGAACCTCACCATCAGTTTACCTGCTTGAACAGTTCGATTGATCACCCAAGAACACTTTAGGGGCGCAGCATTGGGATCAGGTTCCGGTAGAAGCTCCTGGTCGAATGCTACGCCCTGACCGCGGGATGCGGGATTACACCAAAGCCCATCAAGTGATGACAGTGGGTTTATCCATTTGGGTGTAGTGGCGGATTTGGGCGATCGCGTCGGCGATGTCAAGCAAATCTTTCAAGGCCACTTGCGGATCAAGATGGTGGTTGGCGGGGTTGGGTTCGTAGCTTTCCACATAGAGGCGTAAAGTCGCGCCCTGAGTGCCTGTTCCCGATAAGCGGAAGACAATCCGGGAGCCGTCCGTGAAGCCGATGCGGATGCCCTGCTTGGTGCTGACACTGCCATCCACGGGATCGGTGTAGCTGAAGTCATCGCAGTAGGCGACTTCGTAGCTGCCGAAGGTTTTGCCTGTCAGGGTGGGCATTTGGCTGTGGATGTTGGCCACCAATTCATTGGCGCGATCGCTGTCTACCCCTTCATAATCATGGCGCGAGTAGAAATTGCGACCATAGGTTTTCCAGTGGTCGGTGACAATTTCTTCTACCGATTGTTGGCGGACGGCGATGATGTTGAGCCAGAACAGGACGGCCCACAGCCCATCTTTTTCCCGCACATGGTTGGAACCTGTGCCAAAGCTTTCTTCGCCGCAGAGGGTAGCTTTGTTCGCATCTAAGAGATTACCGAAGAACTTCCAGCCGGTGGGCGTTTCATAACACTCAATGCCGAGCTTTGCCGCGACGCGATCGCTGGCCTGGCTGGTGGGCATCGAGCGGGCAATCCCGGCTAACCCATCGCGGTAAGCGGGGACGAGGGTGGCATTCGCCGCCAGCACTGCCAAACTATCACTCGGCGTAACGAAGAACTGGCGACCCAAGATCATGTTGCGATCTCCGTCGCCATCCGAGGCCGCGCCAAAATCGGGGGCATTGTCGCCAAACAGCAATTCCACCAAATCATGGGCATACACCAGGTTGGGATCGGGGTGACCGCCGCCGAAGTCTTCCAGCGGTTCGCCGTGGACGACAGTGCCCAGCGGTGCGCCTAACCGTTGTTCAAACAGGCGATGGGCATACGGTCCTGTGACGGCAGAGAGCGAATCCATGCACATGCGGAAATGGCCGTTGGTGAGAAGTTCGCGGATGCGATCGAAATCAAACAGCGACTCCATCAACTGGGCATAGTCATTGACGGCATCAATCACCTCGATCGCCATTTCGCCCAGCTTATCCACACCCACTTTGTCCAGATTGACATCTGGGGCTTCGAGAATTTTGTACGATGTAATCGTTTTGCTGTGGGCGTAAATCGCTTCCGTCACTTTTTCGGGTGCGGGGCCACCATTGCCAATGTTGTACTTAATGCCAAAATCTTCTGTCGGCCCTGCGGGGTTGTGGCTGGCAGATAGGATAATGCCCCCAAATGCCTGATTTTTGCGAATCACACAGGAGGCAGCAGGCGTGGACAGAATCCCACCTTGTCCCACCAGCACCCGCCCAAAACCATTCGCCGCCGCCATTTTGAGGATGATTTGGATGGCCGTGCGGTTGTAATAGCGACCATCGCCCCCCACGACCAGGGTTTGACCTTGAAAACCTTCTAAGCTGTCAAAAATCGACTGGACAAAATTTTCCAGATAATGCGGTTGTTGAAACACTGGCACTTTCTTCCGCAGCCCCGAAGTACCGGGCTTCTGGTCGAGAAAGGGTTGGGTTGCGATTGTTTGAATCATGGGGGTCAGGATTTTGGACATCTTCATCCAGAATAATCGCCTGATTTGCCCCCCGTTTTACTGATTAAGCGAATTTCTTCAATGCAAATTGATTTTTCCAGGGCTTTCGCCATGTCGTAGAGCGTCAGGGCGGCAACGGATACCGCCGTCAGGGCTTCCATTTCCACGCCCGTTTCGGCTTTGATTTTGACCGTCGCTTCAATCCGATAGCCCGGTAACTCCGGTGCCGGGAAAATTTGGACTTCCACTTTTTGAATCGGTAAGGGATGGCAGAGGGGAATCAGGTTGGCGGTTTGCTTTGCCGCCATGATGCCCGCTAGTCGTGCGGTGCCCAACACATCGCCCTTGGGGGTATTGCCTGCCGCGATCGCCTCAAACGTTGCCCGCGACATCCGCACTTTGCCCTCCGCCACGGCCTGCCGCACCGTCTGGACTTTGGCCGAAACATCCACCATTTGCGCCTGCCCCTGCTCATCCAGATGGGTCAGCGCGGGTTGTTCAGAAAAATTTTGTGTCATGGCGATTCTTGTGTTACAGTAATAAAGATTTCAAGGGCGTGTAGCTCAGTGGACTAGAGCACGTGGCTACGGACCACGGTGTCGGGGGTTCGAATCCCTCCTCGCCCGTTTCTCATCATATTGCCGAGCGGTACGCTTCTGTAGATCGTGCAGCCTTTCCGATTTTGCAGTCTGTAGGCAGTGCAAGCTGTACAGTAAATACAGAAGTGTCCTCTGGCTAACTGGCTTTCCAGATGCAATATTCTTGCCACCTGCCCACGCCATTCATTGCGCGGCACCGTCCTCAGCTCGTGCCGGACTGGTCGTGCGAGGTGGGTGCGGTTTTGATCGTCTTGCAACGATCGCCCTGTGATTTAGCCCCGCGATCGCCCCTCACCGAGCGGCAAAAATACCTGCTGCGAGAGGCATTTATGCAAACAGGACTGGCGATCGCGACCCAACTCCGGCAGTTAAACTACTGCGCCGATCCGTTTGACCCCAAAACTGGACAACCCTTACTGTCCCAACCGGGTTCACTCTGGCTGGACGATGTCGCCGTGATTCGCGCCTGTTTAGGCTATCCGACAGCCGATCGAGACGGTTGTTCGATTCTCTTGCATCCCGATTGGGGGAGTGCCGTTTATCCGGCAGTGCTGCTGTCTTCTGCGCCACCAGAGCAAGTGCGCGAAGTCGCCCGTTCGGTCACGGGGGATGGCGGCTGGCTGGCAAGTGAGTCCTGGTGCCGCAAGCGATCGGCATACCACCACTCATTCAGCGGTTGAGGCAGTTTAATCCAGTACAGCGTTAACAGAATCGGATTGGGCGAGTGGGCATCGGCAAACCGGCGATCGCCCCCCTGCTCCAAAATTTCGACACTATAAGTCGGATGGCCGCGACTGGACATATCCAATACAAACCGCCGCCCAATCCGCCGCCAACTGGGTTCTTTGCCCCGCCATTGGAGGCGACAGCAGGGG
>JAIXVO010000740.1 GCA_027482985.1 Cyanobacteriota bacterium | reverse complement strand
TTAAAAATTTCTTTAGATTCTTGCTTAGATTCTGAGAAGACGCTACCGTATCTCGTTACTCATAACACTTCTTAAGATTTCGCAACATTTGGGGTGGAATACTTGATTCAGCCGGTTAAGGAGGGATGTAGGCGATCGCATTGGCCGTGAGGCAAAGGCTGTCTCCTCTTGTCTGCGCTCGGCTGTCTCTCTGAAAATTCATCCGGTTTCGGTTGAAAGCGGCGCGAACTCTCTAAAATTAATCTGGCGTTGCAACAGAGATGAGGAGAAATCGGTGAACGTTGCGGAACTCTTTCAAAAAGGTGGCCCTACGATGGTGCCCCTACTCCTGCTCTCAATTCTGGCGTTGACGGCAATTTTTGAGCGATCGTGGTTTTGGTTCGGCGTGCTGACCAAAGAGCGAGAAACCGTCAATCGGGTGCTGGATACGGTGCGGCGCAATGATTGGGTGACTGCCACCGAAGTTGCCCGCCAAGCCTACGATCAGCCGATCGGACGCTTTCTTTACAGCCCTCTGCAACTGAAAGAGGTCGATCCGGAGCTGTTTCGCCTCGCGCTGGAAACCTCCGCCGACGAAGAATTAGCTGGGATGCGGCGGGGTGACAAAATTTTGGAAGCTGTGATTGCCCTGGCACCGTTGTTAGGGTTGCTCGGTACTGTCATCGGCTTGATCATCACCCTGCGCGAACTCCGCATTGGCGACATCGGTGGCGAATCGACAGGTGCCGTTACGGGGGGGATTGGCGAAGCCCTGATCAGTACTGCGGCAGGATTGGTGGTAGCGATCCTGGCTTTAGTGTTCTATCGGACGTTTCAAGCGTTCCTCTTCAATCAAGTCAAAATTTTTCGCAAAGCGGGTAATGAACTGGAACTGCTCTACCGTCAACGCTGGGCACAGGATCACGCTCATGGTTCGGCATCACTCAATCCATCTGCGGTGCCGTTGTCCAATGCCCCTGAAGCCACATCGACCCCAAACACTTAGATCAAGACATCCAGCTTAATGATGCTTGTGTCTGCACTGCTAGGTTGACCAGTACTCAGTGGTACCCGCCGCTGCCGCCTACCCCTACTTCCCTTTTTCCTATGAAAGTTCATCACGATCTCCCCTCTGAAGATGTGCAAATTCAGATTGTGCCGCTGATTGATGTGATTTTTTGCATCCTGACATTTTTCATCCTGGCCGCTCTGCAATTTACCCGTCAGCAAGCCATCAGTGTTCAGTTGCCCAAAGCCAGCACAGGCACCTCTTTGTCGATTCCTGGCATGGGCGATAACCGCTTTCGCGAAATGCTAGTGGTGACGATCGCCCCCACCGGGCAACTCTATGTCGATAAGCAACCCGTCGATCGCCCCCAACTGTTCCAGACTTTGCAGGCTTACATTGCCAAAAATCCCAACGGGCTGCTGGTGCTGAATGCTTCTCCCAGCGCGTTCTACAACGATGTGATTCAGGTGGTGGACTTAATGCGCTCTGTGGGGGGCGATCGCGTGGCGCTGGCGACTCTCCCCACCACCACTCCCTCCCCCGGTGCCATCCCCTCCCCCGGCATCAATCCTGTCCCTACTCCCTCGCCTGCTTTCGATCCCTTCGCCCCCTTTAACACACCCATCCCTGGTGCAACGATCAGTCCGTTGAATCCCAGTCCTCCGGCAGAGCAGAGATAGAGAGGGAGAAGGAGGCAGGGAAAGGGAGAAGGAGGGAGGGGAAGGGAGAGGAAGGAAGGAGACAGGAGACAGGAGTCAGGAGTCAGGAGTCAGGTTGAGTGGAAACTGTGCCATCTCGTTATGAAAAGATGGTTTCCTACTGCCCTTCGTCCTTTGCTTAACCTTCAATGGCGATCGCTTTTCCTCTGTCCACCTGGAGACGTGCCAGCGGCGCGTGTCTACAAATTTGGCGCTAACCCTAATGGCGATCGCTGTTCCTCGATTCGCCTGGAGACGTGCCAGCGGCGCGTCTCTACAATGGCCCTTCTGACTCCTGACTTCTCTCCCTTCCCCTCTCTCTCTCCCTTCCCCTCCCTTTCCCTCCCTCCCTCTTCCTCCTCCTACTCATTCCCCACGACCCCAGCCTGTTCTCCTCCGATCGCAATTCTCCGGCCTTTCCGATCCGGGAGCTTGCGGACTAATTGCACTTTGAGCGGGGTGGCTGCTGTCAGGTGTGGGTAGGGGGTGTCGGATTGACCAAAGGCGGTTCCCGCCAGGGTGCCGGCAAAGAGGGCGATCGCAACGCCGACGCGGATGAACCAGAGGGTGCTATCAAAAACTGCCAATGTCTTCGATTCCATAACCGTTTGCTGAACTCAGTCTCTTGCGAATGAAATTGCTACTGAGTTAACGGACTGTTCTAATGGAGTTATTCAATTGCATCCGGGTGAGGATATGTCGAACCAGGGAGAGACGATCGCGGCGATCGCCACGGCCATCGTGCCAGAGCAAGGCAGTGTGGGCATTGTGCGAGTGTCGGGTAGTCAGGCGGTCGCGATCGCGCAAAAAATTTTTCATCCGGCTGGGCGACCCGCATGGATGAGCCATCGCATTCTGTATGGGCAGGTGCGCCAGCCGGAAACGGGACAGTGGGTGGATGAAGGCTTACTCCTGCTGATGTTGGCTCCCCGCTCCTACACGCGGGAAGATGTAGTGGAGTTCCACTGTCATGGGGGCATGATGGCGGTGCAGCAAGTGTTACAACTTTGTATTGCGGCGGGAGCGCGACTGGCTGAACCAGGAGAATTTACCCTAAGAGCCTTCTTGAATGGGCGGTTGGATTTAACGCAGGCGGAAAGTGTGGCCGATTTAGTGGGAGCGCGATCGCCCCAGGCGGCACATTTCGCCCTGGCGGGATTGCAAGGCAAACTGGCGCAACCGATTCGGCAATTGCGGTCAGATTGCATCGACATTCTGGCAGAAATCGAAGCCCGGATTGATTTTGAAGAAGATTTACCACCTTTAGATGAAACCGCCATCACGGTTCGCTTGCAAACGATGCAAACGACAGTGACGCAAATTCTGGCAACTGCTGATCGCGGCGAACTGATTCGCACTGGGTTAAAGGTGGCGATCGTGGGTCGTCCGAATGTGGGCAAATCCAGTTTGCTGAATGCCTGGAGTCGCAGCGATCGCGCGATTGTTACGCCCCTGCCTGGCACCACGCGGGATGTGGTGGAATCGAACCTAGTGGTGGGTGGCATTCCAGTGCAGGTGCTCGATACCGCAGGGATTCGTGCGACCGAGGATGTGGTGGAGCAAATTGGCGTAGAGCGATCGCGAGCGGCGGCACAACAGGCGGATCTGGTGCTGCTGACGATGGATGCGGCGGTGGGTTGGACGGAGGCTGATCAAGAGATTTATGACCAGGTGTGCGATCGCCCCCTGATCATCATTGCCAACAAAATAGATTTGGTCGGAGAAACGGTAAAGTCTCTCCGACCAAATCTGGAGGCTCAAGCCTTTGTCACTACAGCCGCCGCCCACAGTCAGGGCATCAAGGCGCTAGAAGATGCAATCCTACAAACGATCCAGGCGGGGCAGTTGCAAGCCGCTAACTTAGATCTGGCCATTAATCAACGTCAAGCATCGGCGCTGACTCAAGCCAACCAGTCATTGCAACAAGTCCAACTCACCATCGCCAATCAACTGCCCTTAGATTTCTGGACAATCGACCTGCGGAGCGCGATTCAATCACTCGGACAAGTACTCGGCGAAGAGGTAACGGAGTCTGTCCTGGATCAAGTGTTTAGCCGATTTTGTATTGGCAAATAACAGTCACAAACAACGAACCAGATGGGGCAGAGGCACACTGAAATCTGCGGTTGGATTCATCGGTTCAGTTGTGGGTCGAAACTCAGGCGGTTTTAGAGAGAAAAGGTTCTAACAGAGATTGGAACTGGTCACGGCGGAAAACTTGGGCCCGTTGACGGTAATCAAACCGCACCAGACTGGGTAAACCATGTTTGCGCACACATTCTTGAATCCAGGTGGCGACCCCTTGTGTCGTATTCGACCCCATTTCTGCCTGGAATGGCCCATACATCAAGACCAACGAGGTGTTGTTTTTGAGCGGTGCATCTTGTTCGATCAGACTAGCTAGCCAATTTTGGCTGACAGCCGCCGAGTCTTGGGTGCGGAGTTCGTTCCAGGTCAGTTGCCGGCGGTCGCGCAAGGGTCGGTCTGAGGAACGGCTGGCACTTGAGGCGGGGCGGTCTGATCGTGATTCCGATGGCGATCGCCGACGAACGCGTTTTTGAGTCATAAAACTCCTACTAAATAGACAAAAATGCCAATCGACTCCCCCCCGGCGCTCTTGCAGGCTCATGGAGAGAGTCGATGGCTACAAAATATGACAAGCAGAATCCTTACTGAGGAAATGTTGCTAGCTAAATAGTAACCATAATTCACACTCTGCGACAATTATTTTTTAAATAATGAAGCGCCGAATCCAATCTTTTCCCGACCTGTCTATTATAAGGATTACGCCAGTATCCAAAACTACAATTCTTAGATGTTGTATTCCTGCATGGTGTAATAACTATTAGCGATCGGTAAAATCATGACAGTCTGTGAATATCGGGCGGGCTTAGAAGGCATCCCTGCCACTCAATCCAGTATTAGCTTTGTGGATGGTCAACGCGGTGTCCTGGAATATCGCGGGATCTCCATCGAAGAACTAGCAGAGCGGAGCAGTTTTATTGAAACAGCCTACTTATTAATCTGGGGCGAACTGCCTAATAAGGACGAACTGGAATTATTTGAGTACGAAATCCGCAACCATCGGCGGCTCAAATATCGCATTCGGGACATGATGAAATGTTTTCCGGAAGGCGGGCACCCAATGGATGCGTTGCAAGCATGCGCGGCGGCATTAGGTTTGTTCTACTCCCGGCGGGCGTTGGATGACCCGGCCTATATTCGAGCGGCTTGCGTGCGGCTCTTAGCGAAAATTCCGACGATGGTCGCCGCCTTTCAACTGATGCGGAAAGGGAACGACCCCGTTCAGCCCCGCGATGATCTGGGCTACTCGGCGAACTTTCTCTATATGCTCAATGAGCGTGAACCCGACCCGCTCGCCGCCCATGTGTTTGATGTTTGCCTGACGCTGCACGCCGAACATACCATCAATGCCTCCACGTTCTCGGCCCTGGTAACGGCTTCCACCTTGACTGACCCCTACGCCGTCGTCGCTTCTGCCGTCGGGACATTGGCGGGCCCGCTGCATGGGGGCGCGAATGAAGAAGTCATTTTCATGCTGGAAGAAATTGAGTCGGTGGAAAATGTTGCTCCTTATATTGATCACTGCATCGAGCACAAGCAGAAAATTATGGGCTTTGGGCATCGGGTGTATAAGGTCAAAGACCCCCGTGCCACCATCTTGCAACATCTGGCCGAAAAACTCTTTGAGAAATACGGTGGCGACACGTTTTACGACATCGCCCTGGAAATGGAGCGAGTGGTTCACGATCGCTTAGGGCATAAGGGCATTTACCCCAACGTCGATTTCTATTCGGGTCTGGTCTATCGCAAACTCGGCATTCCCACCGACCTGTTTACCCCCGTCTTTGCCATCTCCCGGACGGCTGGCTGGCTCGCCCACTGGAAAGAACAACTGAACGAAAACCGCATCTTCCGCCCCACCCAAATCTACACCGGGACGCATAGCAGTCCTTATGTTCCGATTCAGGAGCGGTAGATTCTGCCGGGGTGATGGGTGACAGCCCTCTTGCCCAAATGAGATTCACTTGCCACTATTACCTACAGTGACGATTTTCAGGAACTCCAACCCTCAGGCAGATTGCTTTGGGGGTTTCTTTCTGTTTGGCGATCGCCCATTGATTAGATCCTGATTGCAGCCCTGAACAAGATTGATTCACTTCTATGCGATCGCGCTCTGAATCAAATTCTTAAGGATTTTTGCAACAGTGTATACTTATGGACGCAAGCGCCGAGCGAACACCATGGAAGGAATTGATTTACAGCAAACGTTTATCCGTTCTTTGACGGAGTTAGGGGTGCCTGGAGGTGCCGCTAAAGCAATCTGGATGCCCTTACCCATGTTGCTCATGATTATTGGAGCAACTGTGGGTGTTTTGGTCACAGTTTGGCTGGAACGGAAGATTTCGGCTTCGGCTCAACAGCGAATTGGCCCTGAATTTATTGGTCCGCTCGGTGTCTTAGCCCCCGTTGCGGATGGCTTAAAGCTCATTTTTAAGGAAGATACTGTCCCTGCGAAAGCAGATCCCCTACTGTTCACCCTGGGGCCTGTGATCGTGGTGATTCCGGTGTTCCTGTCCTATTTGATTGTCCCCTTTGGGCAAAATCTGGTCATTACGGATGTCAGCATGGGGGTGTTTCTCTGGATTGCCTTATCCAGCGTGGTGCCCATCGGCTTGCTGATGTCCGGTTATGCGTCCAATAACAAGTACTCACTGCTGGGCGGATTACGAGCCGCAGCGCAATCAATTAGTTATGAAATTCCGCTGGCCTTGGCAGTGGTAGCTGTGGTCATGATGTCCAACTCCCTCAGCACTGTGGACATTGTGAATCAGCAGTCGGGTTATGGCATCTTGGGCTGGAACATCTGGCGGCAACCCGTTGGCTTCCTGATCTTCTGGATTGCCGCCTTGGCAGAGTGTGAGCGGATTCCCTTCGACTTGCCCGAAGCTGAAGAAGAATTGGTGGCGGGTTATCAAACGGAATATTCTGGGATGAAATTCGCGCTGTTCTACCTGGGTTCCTATGTCAACCTGGTGCTTTCCGCCTTGCTCGTTGCCATCCTGTATCTGGGTGGCTGGGAAAGCCCAGTCTCACTCACTTGGCTGGCAAGTCTGGTGGGTGTGAGTGAAACGAGTGCCTGGTTAGAGATCGTGGATGCGGCGCTGGGCATCACCATGACGCTGTTGAAAGCCTATTTTCTCGTGTTCATCGCGGTTCTGTTACGCTGGACGGTGCCCCGCGTGCGGATTGATCAGTTGTTAGACTTAGGGTGGAAGTTCTTGTTGCCCGTCTCTCTGGTCAACCTACTGTTGACGGCGGCGCTCAAGATCGCTTTCCCCGTTGCGTTTGGTGGTTAAATCGCCCTCGATTCATGGCCGCAAATTTAACCAGACTGCGTTTTTGACATTTTGCTAACCCTTTAACAGATACAACCCATGCTGAAGTTTCTCAAGCAAGTTGGTGACTACGCAAAGGAAACCGTCCAGGCTGCTAAGTACATCGGACAGGGGCTTTCAGTCACCTTTGACCACATGCAGCGACGGCCCGTGACGGTGCAATACCCTTACGAAAAGCTGATTCCTTCCGAGCGGTTCCGGGGTCGCATTCACTTTGAGTTTGACAAGTGCATTTCCTGTGAAGTCTGTGTGCGGGTGTGTCCGATTAACCTGCCGGTGGTGGATTGGGAAATGAACAAGACCACGAAGAAGAAGCAACTCAAGCACTATAGTATTGACTTTGGAGTTTGTATTTTTTGTGGCAACTGTGTGGAATATTGCCCCACCAATTGCCTCTCCATGACGGAAGAATACGAACTCTCGGCCTACGATCGCCATGAGTTGAACTACGACAGCGTGGCGTTGGGACGGTTGCCGTATAAGGTGACGGATGATCCGATGGTCACGCCGCTGCGGGAACTGGCTTACTTGCCCAAGGGCGTAACCGAGCCGCATGGTGTCCCCGCCGACGCACAACGGGCTGGACTCCGCCCCGAGCAGATTTTGGAACAGGAACAGGCAAAGAATTAAGGTAGGGAAAACGCTGTGAATTTAGCCGATGGGGTTCAACTGGTTTCTCTCGCCCTCCTTTCAGCCATGATGCTGGGAGCGGCATTGGGAGTGGTGTTGCTGACGAATGTGGTGTACTCCGCCTTTCTGTTGGGGGGAACGTTCATTAGCGTCGCTGGGCTTTACTTGTTGCTGAATGCGGATTTTGTCGCCTTCGCGCAGGTGTTGATTTACGTCGGGGCGGTCAACGTCCTGATCATTTTCGCCATCATGTTGGTGAATAAGCGGCAAGACTTTGCGCCTGTGGCGAAAGGCTGGATTCGGAAAGCCGCTACTGCCGTCGTTTGTTTGGGGTTGTTTGCCTTACTGACAACGATGGTGCTGGTCACTCCCTGGGCCTTGTCGCCCGAAATGGGGGCTGCGGCTGGGGCGATCGTTACCATTGGGCAGCACTTCTTTACGGATTACCTGTTGCCGTTTGAGTTGGCCTCCATCCTGCTGTTGATGGCGCTCGTTGGGGCGATTATTCTGGCGCGGCGCGAGTTTCTGCTGGAAGAACCCGAACTCGCGACTGAACAACGGGTGTTGACACTACCAGAGCGCCCGCGTGAACTGGCGGGTGCGGCTCCTGGTGCCAGCGATCGCACCACCACCACTAACCCTTCTGACCAAAACAACTAGGATGATCGGCGTATGCAACTTCAGTACTTTTTGATCCTGGCCGCTGCCCTGTTCTGCATCGGCATTTATGGCTTAATCAATAGCCGCAACGCCGTTCGTGTGTTGATGTCGGTGGAGTTGATGCTGAATGCGGTCAACCTCAACCTGATGGCATTCTCGAATTACCTCGATCCGATTGATGTCAAAGGTCAGGTGTTTACGGTGTTTGTGATTGCGATCGCGGCGGCAGAAGCGGCAGTCGGCTTGGCGATCGTTCTGGCCATCTACCGGAACCGCGACACGGTGGACATGGAGCAGTTCAACTTGCTGAAGTGGTAGGTCGTCGATCCCCCTTCATAATTTTTGCCGGATAGACGCTAGTTATCAGTAAACTAGCGTCTATTAGTTTTTTCAGGTCTGCCAAACCCGTGCAACTTCAGCAAGTCATCATTGCCCATAAAGCCCACGATATTGCGAGTCAACGCTGCGCCGAGCAATGTGCCCGCCAACTGGAGGCGAGAGGGTGTCGCGTCTTAATGGGGCCGACTGGATCGAAGGATAATCCTTATCCCGTGTTTCTCGCCTCGGTGAATCACCCGATCGATTTAGCGGTGGTGTTGGGGGGCGATGGGGCCGCATTGACGGCAGCTCGGCATCTGGCGGGCGCACAAGTGCCCATCCTGGCGGTGAATGTGGGCGGGCATCTGGGCTTCTTGACAGAACCGCTGGAGGCTTTCACGCCCTCAGAAGCAGTGTGGGATCGGTTGCTCAGCGATCGCTATGCAGTGGAACGGCGGATGATGTTGCAGGCGACGGTATTTGAAGGGAACCGCACCAATCTCGACCCGATGAGCGACACCTTTCTAGCGTTGAACGAAATGTGTGTCAAGCCCGCTTCCGCCGATCGCATGATTACCTCAATTCTAGAAATGGAAATCGATGGCGCAGTGGTGGATCAATACCAGGGCGATGGTTTACTGGTGGCGACTCCTACGGGGTCTACCTGCTACACGGTCGCGGCGAGTGGGCCGATTGTGCATCCAGGGATGGATGCGATCGTGGTCACGCCGATTTGTCCCTTGAGTTTGTCCAGTCGCCCGATCGTGATTCCGCCGGGATGTGTCGTCAGCATTTGGCCTTTGGCCGATCGCGAACTCACGACAAAACTCTGGATGGATGGCGTGCTAGCAACTTCCATCTGGCCGGGACAGCGAGTCGATATCCGCATGGCCGACTGTCAAGCACAATTCATCATCCTGCGCGAAAACTACTCCTACTACCAGACGCTCCAGGAAAAGCTGCAATGGGCAGGTGCCCGAATTCGCTTTAGCAATAGCCATCGGAATTAGCCTGGTATTACGGCTGCTGAGCTTAAGAACGCTTTACAATAAGACCGATCGCCCTTTCTTGCGTGCTTATGACTCTCACCCAACTCCTCTCCCCTACTGCCTTATTCGACTTCGGCAATCTCTTCGTGTTGCCGTTTTGGGCGCTGATGATTTTTCTACCCAACTGGGGCATCACCCAAAAAATCATGCGTTCTTACCTGCCGTTTGTGGCGCTGGCAGGCATTTATTTATTCCTCTTCGTGAGTAGCATCACGCCGGAAAATGCGGCGGCGCTGGCTAATCCCAAGCTAGCCGACATTGCCCGCTTTTTTGCCGATGAAACTGCCGCCGCGACTGGATGGGTGCATTTTCTGGTACTGGATTTATTCGTAGGGCAGTGGGTGTATTGGGAAGGGCAGCGGACGGGCGTGTGGACGATTCACTCGATCGCGCTGTGCCTGTTTGCGGGACCTCTAGGATTGCTGTCCCACATCGTCACCACCTGGATTCGTCAACTGCTGCCGTCGCCTACCGCGCCAATTGCCACGGACTCAGCTGAAACCGCCTCAAATGCGGGTTCATGATAATTTTTTCTGATTAGAGAGATTCTGGAATTGATGATCTCGCTCATCCGAGTGGGTGAAGCGATGAGCGCCCTGAGCAGACATCCTAGAGGTATAGCATTGCCCTGCCCGATCGCGGGTGGGGAGGACGCTATCGAAACACCGTTAAGGAGTGTTTTGGCTGCTGTGATGTGTGGTCGTGCGATATGAGTTTGAATCGAACACTGGCTGGCAATCGCGCGATCGGTGCGTTGCGCCCTTTTGGCCTGTCTGGGCGGTTGCTGCTGGTGGGTGTCACGACTGCCACCCTAGCCAGCGCCTTGATTTGGCAAACCATCCAAGCTGATAGTCCCTCACTGTCGATTAACTCGAAACTATGGTTCAGTGTTGTGGTGCTGCCCGCTCTGAGCAGTTTGATCACCGTCGGAGCGGCGTTGTTTTCCATGACTCGGTTGCGTCCTCAACTACAAGCCCCCGCGCACCGATTCCGCAAAATTTTTGAAGGAGCCGCGATCGGCATCGGGTTGGATAGTCTCACAGGCACCATCGTTGAAAGTAACCCGGCGCTCCAAGCCATGTTGGGGTACAGCCGCGAGGAATTGACGCAGATGACCTTCTCGGAGTTTACCCATCCTGATGACCGAGCGGCGGATGTGGAGCTATTTAATGACATGATTTCTGGACATCGGGATTCTTACCAAGTGGAAAAACGCCATTTACGCAAGGATGGTGAAGCGGTGTGGGTGCGGATGACCAATTCGCTGGTACGGAACGCTCAGGGTGCGCCGCAATACACGATCGCCGTAGCCGAAGATATTACCCCCTTGAAGCAGGCGCAAGAGCGGGTGCAACTGTATGGCGATATTGTCAAACGGATGCAGATGGGGCTGCTGGTGTGGCAATTGGCGGATGTGCAGGATGTCCAATCGTTTCGGTTAGTGGAATGCAATCCA
>JAIXVO010000158.1 GCA_027482985.1 Cyanobacteriota bacterium | reverse complement strand
CCGGCTCGTTCCGTGCCATGCTTACGGAGCACTCGAAATTGCTCTGGTGTAAGCACCTGTTGCCATTCCGTGTCGGATTTTGTGACTTCAAATTGTTCGCTGGTTCCAGCCATAATCGCCAACCTTCTGTAACATTCTATTTACAATTGTATGCAAATCCTGGAAAGCAGTATAGATCCGTTCATAACGCGACAACGCGTCCGCTCAGTTGAAAGGTCTATGAAACGAATTTTGATCCTCCATGCGTCTTTGGGCGCGGGGCATTTGACCGCCGCCAAAGCGTTGTGCGAAGCTTTTCAGGAGTTCCCTGAAGTCGAAGTGTTGTGCGAGGATGCGCTGGCTTATGCCAATTCGCTGTACCGCAGTACGGTGACCCAGGCCTATAAGCAACTCAGCGAAAAGCTGCCTCAACTCTATAAAGCGTTTTATGAGGGGAGTGATATCAGCGATCTGGATAAGTCTCTCGACAGTAACTTGGTGTGGGCCAAACTGGAACGCCCCTTTTTCACTGAGTTGGGAGAATTTGTGCGCTCCGTCAATCCCGATGCGATCGTCTGTGTCCAACAAATTCCCAGTCGGTTGCTGCAATTGCTGGATCAAGACGACGAACCTGCCACACCGCAATATGTCGTGGTGACGGATGTGATCGCCCATAGCACCTGGATTAATTACGGTGTGAACGGTTATTTTCTGCCCAACAGCTTAAGCGCCAATTTGCTGGTGCAGCGGGGGGTGAATCCTGTTGGGTTACACGTGACGGGCATCCCGATCAAGCTGGAAATTATGACCCCAAAACACAAACCGGATGTGCGATCGCGCCTCGATCTGCCGCTGCACCTCCCGGTCATCTCGATCTTTTGTGGCGGACTCAACCCCCGGCGGGTGCGGGCAATGGTTTCCGATCTGCTGCAAAGTCCGATTCCCCTGCGGTTGGTGCTGGTGGCGGGGCGGAACGAGCGTCTGGTGGAAGCCTGGGATAACCTGGTGTCGTCCGAGACTGTAATGTTGCAAAAACTGGAAATGATTGATTATGTGGATGATCTGGTCGTCGCGAGTGACCTGATCATCACCAAAGCAGGGGGATTAATTACGAGCGAAATTCTGGCGCGGGGCACGCCGATGATCCTGGTTGATCCCATTCCTGGTCAGGAAGAACAAAATGCTGATGTGATTGCGGCAGCGGGTGCGGGTGTGCAAATTCGGCTCATGGAAATGGTCGCACCTGCCGTTCAGTATCTATTGCGACATCCCGATCGCCTGGTCGAGATGCGAGAATCAGCACTGGAGTTAGGGCAACCGCGAGCGGCGCTGAATATTGCCGAAATTATTTTGAACGATTTGCAGCAGCAACACGCGCCCCAACCCCTCAATTCTGTCCACGTTCATGAGAGTCTACAGTCCAATGCAAGCCTGGTCGAATAACTCATTTTTGTGGGGCGTGGCGACTTCGGGTTATCAAAGCGAAGGCGGATATAACGGCCCCACTGACCCCAAAAATAATTGGGTGTGGGACGAACTTCAGGGCAGCGTCATGACCACCGGAGCCGCGGCGGAATTCCGGACCCGCTATCCAGATGATTTCGCTACGTGTCACGCATTGGGCTTAACGGCCTTTCGGCTGAGTTTGGAATGGGCACGGATTCAGCCCTCCACGACGACTGATGTAGCTCCCGCGCCGGCCTATGATCTCGCGGCCTTAGATGCCTATAGTGATATGCTGGCCGCCTGCCGTCGGGCGCAGTTAGAACCGATCGTCACCCTGCATCACTTCACCCATCCCGCCTGGTTAGGGATTGATGCCTGGTTGCAACCCGCGACGGTGGATTGTTTTGTGGATTATGTGCAGACGACCGTCACTCACATTAACCGCCGCCTGACGGAGTATCACCACCTGCCGCCGATTCAGTGGTACATCACCACCAATGAACCCAATATTTTAGTGCCCAACACGTATTTGAGTGGGATGTTTCCGGCGGGGGCGGCGCGGGGCATCGAGCCACTGATTCGGGCGTATAACCATCTGCTTGCAGCCCATGTGCGGGCGTATAACGTGATTCATGACCTGTACGCGGCGGCGGGTTGGGCAACGCCACAAGTGACACTGAATACCTACTGTAGCGATCTGTACTGGTCGGAAAAGGTGATTTGGGATTTGTTGAGCCTGCGCCAGCAAGACATCAAAATTCACGAGCTGCAGGATTTTGCTTATGCCAATGCCAAGCAGTTTGAAGCCGAACTGCGGAAGGCCGATCTACCCTTTCAGCACAATTTGCCCTACCGCTGTGGGCAACTGGCTCGCCGCCTCAGTAATTGGTTGGGCAAACGCAATTTTGATGGCAAGCACCTGCACGACTACCTGGCAGTCCTGACGGCTTCACCCCGCGATCGCGTGTTTGATTACCTCGCGATCGATTACTACGATCCGTTCCTGGCACACATTTTCCGATTGCCCCACTTTGCTGATTTCGAATTCAAAACCAAGGACTTTCGGGGTTGGATCATGAGTGGCATTACCAGCAAATGGTGGGATTGGCGATCGTTGCCGGAAGGCTTGCATTACTTTTGCCAGTACTATTCCCGCGAATTTGGCCCTCTCGTCGGACAAACTCATTGCCCGATTCTGATTGCCGAAAATGGCATGGCACTGCGCCGCAAACCTGATAACAGCATTGCGACGCAGCGATCGGATTCGATGTTACGCAGTGAGTTTCTGAAAGCCCATGTGCAACAAGTGCAACGACTGGTGCAGGAAGGCATTCCGATGCTGGGCTATTTACACTGGTCGATGACAGACAACTACGAGTGGGGGTCTTACACGCCGCGCTTCGGGTTGTTCTCGATCGACTTTCAGCACACCCGTGATCGCCTGCCACTGGATCATCTGGGCGATCGCCCATCCGCTACCTACGCCCAACTGATCCGTGACTTTCAACTCGGTTAATCCAAGTCTAGTGCCGCCAGTCATGAGTTAAACTCCCGTCGGGTGGTCATCTTGCCCGCCTAGGCTTGCAGTTTGGATGGCAAGAAGACAGTCTAGTTGGGGTGTTTGGGCGGGCGAGACACCCCCCCACGAGGATTGGGGTGGCAATCCGGTCAGGGTGATCGCTAGAACACGTAAATGGCTCCGTTAGCATCAATACTGAGGGCTTGGGACGAATTGCCGCGATCGCTGCGTCCCGTTCTCACGGTGACAATGACTTCATTCTTGACCGTTTTGACAGCCAAAAAGAGGCTTTGGGGATTGTTGGGATCGGGCGTGTCTTGGAGTGTGATTTGCAGATCCAGGGGCAGGGGTAAATAGCTGGTGTGGAGTCGCCCATAGGTCACGGTTTGACCCGGTGCCAGGGGGCGATCGCCGGCTGCTGCCACCGTCGAGGTCACGACTGGTAAAGTTGTTTGGCTAACCACTCGAATCTGGATCGGTTTTTTCGGGTCAATTCGGGTGATCGCTGAGCGGCGGTCATTTTGCTGCGGTTCTCCCGGTAATGTGCCCTGCGCGACTCCCCGTGATGTCATCGTGATCGGGACGAGCACTAACCAGCCTGCCAATCCCCATAAACCCCACTGCATATCGTTATCTCCTCTACCCAAAACTTCTCAGTTCAATTTATAGCCGTTTCTGACCAAATCAACGCTATTTTGGTGCAGTTTACCTTCTGGCTGTGTGTAATCTAATGTGAGCGAGCACCACCCACAGTGCCGCGCCCCTTCCCTCTCAACTGGCCGCGACGGAGCGAGTGATCGGCATTAACTGAGTATGATGCACAGTAATAGGTTCCGCGTTCCAGACTGAGGGCAATCGAGATGAGTCAACTGGTCTTTCAATCGGCAACGCAAATGGCACGGATGATTCGCGATCGCCAGATCTCTGCGAGTGAACTGCTAGAGGCGCATCTGGCTCACATTGGGCAACATAATTCTCGGCTGAATGCCATTTGCAATCTCAACCAGGCAACGGCACAAATGCGGGCGCAACAAGCTGATGAAGCCTTAGCGCGGGGGGAAAATTGGGGGGTACTGCATGGGGTGCCGATTACGATTAAAGATATTTTTGAAACCGCCGGACTACGCACCACGGCTGGCTACATTCCGTTGAAAAACTATGTGCCCCAACAGGATGCGACTGCCGTTGCCCGGTTGCGAGCAGCTGGCGCGGTGATTGTCGGTAAGACGAATCTGGCAGAATTGGCAGGCGATTATCAAAGCACTAACTCGCTCTTTCCGCGCGTCAATAATCCCTGGAATGTCGATTACACCGCAGGCGGCAGTTCGGGCGGCAGTGCGGCGGCAGTAGCAGCGGGACTGTCTCCTTTAGATTTGGGCAATGACTTTGGCGGTTCTGTGCGTCAACCTGCCCATTTTTGTGGGGTGTATGGGCTGAAACCCACCGATCGCCGGATTTCGACGGCGGGCATGATTCCCGAAGTGCCGGGGATGCCGTTGTGTATTCGGCAAATGATGACCGTGGGGTGTTTTGCGCGATCGCTGGACGACATTCGCCTCTGTTTTTCGCTGTTGGCGGGAGCCGATCCGCGTCGTCCTGATGTGCCCCCCGTCCCGCTCGACACCCCCACTGGCAAACCCTTATCTCAGTTAAAAATTGCCTACACGGAACAATGGGCAGAATTCCCAGTCGCTGCTGCTATTCGGACATCCATGCAGCAGGCGATCCAAACTTTGACGACAGCGGGTGCCCAGATGCAGCCGTGGTTGCCACCGGGATTTGACCTGTCCCAACTGTTGCAACTCTATACGCGGATGGCGTTATACAACCAAAACTACGCGCAACCGCGCGATCGCTACACTATTCGCCGCAGTCTGGAATTAGTGTGGCGGACGGCGACGCAGGGAGACAAAGCCCTGCGGCCAATGGGCGACTTCAGTCGGTTTCTCCCCGAAATGGTGCAGCCCAGTCTGAAAGGCTACTTCACGGCGTTGACCGAACGCGATCGCGCCATTGCCGATCTCGATCAAGCCTTTGCCCCCTGGGATATCTGGTTGCTCCCCGTTGCCGCCACTCCCGCCTTTCCCCATTGTCCTCCCTGGAGTGCCGTGAATGTGGATGGTCGCGCCTATCCCCACGCCCTTGCCAACGGTGCTTACACCATGCCGTTCAACCTCAGTGGTCATCCCGCCATCACCATCCCCATTGGTCAAACCCCCAACGGTCTCCCCATTGGCCTGCAAATTGTGGGCAAACGCTGGCAAGAACTGGAACTAATCGCGATCGCTCAACAACTGGATACCCTCATTGGTCACTGCCAACCGCCACCGAGTTATCAGTAGGCACACCCGCTCACGGCCGTTGCCATGGGGTTGGCCATGAGTGGCAGAGTGGTGGTGGGGCGATCGCCTGCTCGCTCTCCCACAAGCCACAATCTTGCAGGAGGGCGATCGCGGTCGTAACAACGGCTTCCACTGGAAGATCCAGGCATTCCAGGTGGTAGGGACAGGTGAAGGTGTAACAAGGACTGCAAACTGTGGGTCGCCGGAGCAGGCGGGAAGGACTGTAACGGGGTTGCCATTGCCGTTCTAGTTCGGTGCCAGCAAATAGCACGACGTTGGGCGTATTCGTGGCATCGGCGATGTGCATGGTGGAGGTGTTATTCGTCAGCACCAGTTGGGCTTTGGCAACGATCGCCACCAGTTCCGAGAGGCTGGTTTTGCCAATCAAATCGATCGCACTACTGCCCAATTTTGCTAACAAGGGAGTGGCGCGATCTCGATCTTTTTCGACTCCTGTCACCACGACTGCCCAACCCGTGATGGCACTCAAGCGCCGGGCGACCTCAGCCCAGCGATCGGGGTCGTAATTGCGGGATTGGCAACTGGTCCAGGGGTTGAGCAGGAGGTAAGGTTGCGGGATGGGGTGGGTGAGGGCAGGCACTTGCAGGGTGAGACGGCGATCGCTCACGGTCATGCCAATGGCTTCCAACAGGCGCAAATTGCGATCGACCTGGTGAATGTCATCGGGGGCGGGTGGAATCGCGTGGGTCAGGCTGAAATCGGTTTCTTTGGATTCGCCTAGACGCAACGGAATGCTTGCCAGGGCGCAAATTAACGCTGCTGGATGGGGACTTTGGGCAAAACTGGT
>JAIXVO010000169.1 GCA_027482985.1 Cyanobacteriota bacterium | reverse complement strand
CCTGTTAGCCGATATGGGCTGGGTCACCCTAGTATTAATGTTGTACGCGACCGCCTGGTTAATGCCCTGGTATGTCTCGGTGCTATACGCGATCGCGGTCACCATTCCCCAATCACGCTTGTTGGGCTTAACAGTACTCACATTTGGCATCTCCAGTAGTGCGATGTACGTCCTGCAAGGGGATGCGGGCTTACGGAGCCTCTGTGCGGTGGGTTTGCCCACGGTAGTCTTGCTCATGGGAGCGCTCTTCCAGGGACGCAAAGGCGATCCACCCCAGACTGCCAAACCCTAGAACAAATTGCAGGTGGTGGCGCAGGATGGTCATGCGCTTCAGTTGCAGCGAAACGCACTGACACGCAACGGTTTAAGCCCTCATCCCCCAACCCCTTCTCCCATAAAAGGAGAAGGGGAGCCGGAAAGTCTTTCCCCTCGCCCATTTTGGGAGAGGGGAACACAAGGGGTGAGGGCGGTTCGGGCGAGATCTGCGGAATGGATAGTAGGTTTGGCAGAGGGGTTGGGCTTCGACCTGAGCGCTCAGCCGACCGGGGGGAGGGCAGGCTGAAAGCCTTTTATAGCCAAAGTTTGAGCTTAAGTTGAAGGGTATCATCGTGTTGCCAAACTGCTGGGTCCTTGCCCGCCCCAGACGCTTTTCCGAAATAATGGAAATGACCCTTTCAGGACTGTCTGCAATGACCGCTGAAACTGCCCCTCTGACTCGCCAAACCGCCGAAACGCTCCTGCGACAATTTATTTGCATTGACTCTATCCCGGCTGACCAGATGCCTGCTCCGACGGCGATTCAACAAGCCCTGCTGCTGCTTCGTGACCAGTCAGACTACCAACTGCTAGGTGTGTGCGCGGCTTCGGCGGAACAAGCGATCGCCGCACTCCACGCCTATCTAGCCGCCTTCGGGTTGCCCGATCGCCCCCTTCCCGCTGAGGCGATCGCCGGAGCCGTATACCTGAAATACAACCCCAAAACCGGGCTGTGCTATCTCAAACCTTATACAGGCGACCATCGCGGCGTGTTAGTCTCCTGTCAGTCGGCCTACGATGGCGACGTGAACGAAACCTTTGGGCATTTGCCACTGGATTTGTTTCCGCCAGCTGTGTGAATTTGGCGATCGCGACCGCTGCATCGACCAGCCAGAGTATGTTACATCCCGAAACACAATACCCCTTCGGAGCAAAACCGTTCATACTAAGTAGAAGCGGATTGCAGATTAAGCAGCAAATAAAGAAAAATAATAATGCTGGATTTGACAACTCTTTTAGCCTTCTCCCATACCTATTGTGTTGCCATCTGTGCAGTGCTGGTGCCCTTAAACTTGATCCTGACCGTGGCAACATTCACCCTGCTCGAACTCCAGCGCCCCCCCGCCCAAATTCACCGCTCCACGGGATTCGCGATCGCCAGTGCGCTGCTCATGGTCTTGCATGTCCTGACCTGGCTAGTGGTGGGCGTGATTCGCATCCAAACCTTTGTCCTATTCTCTTTGGGACTGTGCTGTCTGGTCTTAAATTTGTGGGCACTCTGGCATCCGGCCTCATTGCGCCGAGTCATCCATGCCGTGGTGCAATGGAGTACCCAATCTTTCCGATCCCTGGTGCAAAGAGTTGAAGTGTCATGAGCGATGCCAAGTCGGGTGAATCATCCGGTGCGCCAGAGCGATCGAATGTCCAGCCCCAGTTTGATCCCCCCTCAGATTTAGCAGCAGAGTGGGAAGCAGTAGAGCAAGAGCTAGCTCAAAGTCCTGCTGTGCGCCCCGACGAACCGCCTCCGGGAACAGCCTGGGATCAAGTGTCATCCACCGTGCGATCGCTGGATCAGCATAGTCCGTTGATCATGGTGGAAACAGCATTCTTAGCCAGTGCTGCCAGTTTGATCTGGCTGGTGAATTTTTACTTCCCAATTGGTCCCGTGTTGCGGATCTTTTTCCCCATTCCGATCGCCCTCATTTATATGCGGTGGGGCGCTCGCGCGGCGTGGATGGGGGCTGTCGTCTCCGGCTTACTGCTGAGTGTGTTGATGGGTCCCCCCCGCAGCATCCTCTATATTGTGCCGTTTGGACTGATGGGCGTACTGCTGGGCTGGCTCTGGCGGCGGCGGGCAAGTTGGGCCATGGCGATCGTCCTGGGCACGATCCTCGGCGCGTTTGGAGTCTTTTTCCGGATCTGGCTGACATCGGTCATGCTGGGCGATGATCTCTGGGTCTACTCCACGACCCAGGTCACCAACCTGATCGACTGGGTCTGTCTGCGGCTGGGCATCCTCTTCCAACCGAGTTTGTCCTTCATCCAGGCGATGATCGTCGTCCTGGTGGTGATTAACAACATCATTTACGTGTTTGTCGTACATCTGGTTGCCTGGTTTCTCTTCGATCGCCTGCGCAACCCCATCCCCCGTCCCCCCAAATGGGTGCAAGTCTTGATGGAATATGAAGAGTAGGGCAGGAGACAACTCGTAGAGACGTGTCGCTGGCACGTCTCCCAAGACATCAAGAGGGAGAGTACCGTTGATTCGGGTGTATACACAACAGGAGCAGGGCCAAGCCTGGATCACCCGCTATCGAGGTAAAAGACCTGTATTTGCCTGTGTTTTGGGCTTTACGGCAACAGGCTTAATTCCAGGGATTTCGGCGGCGGGGGCCACGCCTGAGAGTCGGCAGTACACCGCGATCGCGGATGCCGAATTTCTCTACGCCGGGGTGCAAGGCCAACCGCACTATCCCTTACCACCGCTGTCTGCTGGAGCGTCGCCAGTCTTCATCTCAAAAGCGGTGTTGGCGGGACAACAGATTCCCCTGATGGTGTTCAATGCGGGGCTACCAGTGCCGCCGGCAATTCCGGCGATCGCGTTGGGGGGAGTCCCGGCGGCTTGCTTGAGTACGGGGCAGGCATTAGATCGAGAGACAGTGCAGCAGTTATTCCAGCAGGGATTGACTTGGGGGGAAAAGTTAGCTGCTGACCAGGATGGCTACGTAATTTTGGCGGAATGCGTTGTGGGGGGAACAACGACAGCGCTGGCAGTCCTCACGGCGTTGGGAATTCCGGCAGAGGGGAAAGTGAATAGTAGTCATGCGACCTGTAACCATGACCAGAAGTGGCAACTCGTCCAGCAGGGGTTACAACGCTGGCAAAGTGCCGCCGATGGGCAGCAGGGCAGGGGTGATCCGTTAGGGGTCGTGGCGGCAGTGGGCGATCCGATGCAACCCGTGGTGGCCGGGATGGCGATCGCGGCGAGTCGGCAAACGGGCGTATTGCTGGCAGGGGGCACGCAGATGTTGGCGGTTTACGCACTGGCACATGCCCTGGCAAACTTCCATCATTTGCCCTGGCAACCCTCCCAGATTGTGATCGGCACCACCCGCTGGGTCGCTACAGACCCCACAGGGGACACGGTTGGCCTAGCGCAAGCAGTGGGCACCGTGCCCTTATTGGCGACAGAACTCAGTTTTGCCGATTCCCGTGTCCCGCAACTTCAGGCGTATGAGCAGGGCTTTGTGAAGGAAGGAGTCGGGGCAGGGGGTTGCGCGATCGCGGCCCATCTCTACCAGGGGTGGGAGCAGGCGCAGTTGGTAACGGCGATCGAAACCTTGGTTCAACACTATCGCCACAGTCAGATTTAACTTCGAGTTCTGACCCACGCTTTAGCAGGCGATCGCGGTGTCAAATCCTCCCTAGGAAAGACTTTCTATTTTTCTAACCCCGATTCAATTCAATCCAGGGGGTGATAGAACGACATGGCACTCCGGGCTAAAACTAGGACACAGCTTCAGAGAGATTTGAGCAGCCAGCCTGATGTGAGCAACACAACAGGAATCAAAATTTGGAGGAAATAAATCATGTTCAACTCTTATTTTTACGCCCCCTTAATACGTTCATTACGCTTCTTAGTGCTTGCTTTTACATGCGCATTGCTATTGGTTGTGAATGCGACTCCTACTTGGGCGGCAGGCATGTCCGCGCCCACCAAACCCAGCGACGGTGAAGTACAACTGAAAAAAATCTACGCTGAGTCCGAAGATGCGCTCAATTCTGGTCTGGACTCGATGCAAGAAGTCTCAGAGCGAGCCCAGCGTGGCAGTAATGAAGTGCAGGGTGGAGCCGACTTGGACAAAATGAGTACTCCCGAAAACTCGAAGGCAGCGACGACGTTTAAGGATCAAGTGAAGCAAGCCTTGGACAAAGTGACTCCCGGTAGCTAATCGTTTAACCCTGGCAGCATAGCGCGGATGTTGCCCTTGATTGAATCGAATTAAACGTTGCACCCGAAAGAGCGATCGCATATCCCGATCGCTCTTTTTCTTATGATGATCTCTGGCTCATAGCGCTGGGCGATACTATGCGGCAATCCCTTGAAAGGATGAAAGAATGAAAGGGAGAGATGCGGGGCAGCAACATGAGCAATTGGGTACTGAATGGATTAGCGATCGCCATCGATCAACCCATTTCCCGGCCAAAAATTGGGCTGGCCGGGATCTTTGAACGCATTCTGGCGGAACTGGCGGAACTGCTAGAGGTGATGCTGGAAACATTCGCGATTCTGATTGTGGCGATCGCGGTATTCATTGCCATCAAACGCTTATTTCATCACAAAACCAAAGGGCGAGAACATCATTTGCAAGAACAAATTCGCCTGGAATTTGGACAAACCCTCGCTTTATCGCTGGAATTTCAACTGGCTGCGGATATTGTCGCGACTGCCGTTTCCCCCACCTGGGAAGACCTCTCGAAACTGGGGGCGATCGCGGGTATCCGCACCTTCCTCAACTTCTTCCTGCAACGGGAAGTTCAGGAATTGCAGAACATTATGGATGATTTGGACGAGGGCAAAACAATGACAGAGCCACGAGCAAACAGGCCACAGCAAGAGCCATAGAGAATGGCAACTGTGGCATCAGGAGTAGCGGCATCCAGCCGATCGCCTGACTTAAGAGCGGCAAAATTTCACTGGATCAAGCCTCTTGCTCCTCGGCTGGAACTGGATGCCCTAAAGGTTGCATGGTGGCGAGCGATCGCGAACAGACCCAATGACTGGGTACCGAAGCGGGCCAGCCCATCCGTACCGCTTCTGGGCAGATCGTATAAATCGTGAGCTGACAATCAATCATCTGAAAGCCCGCTTTATCAACCTGTTTGAGTCCCTGCTTCCAAATCGAGTCATTCTCAAACTCAATCGTGCGGTTACATTGTACGCAGACTAAATGATGATGATGGTGCGGGGAAGCCGAATTCAATTCATAGTGCTTGTGCCCCTCCGCCAGTTCCAATTCTCGTAAGATGCCCATCCGGGTCATTAGTTTCACCGTCCGGTAGACCGTTGAGAGACTGACCCCCTCGCCCCGCTGTTCCAACAACTCATGCAGTTCTTCCGCACTCAGATGATTGCCCCGTGGCAAATTCTGAAATACTTGCAAAATAATCTCACGTTGCGGCGTGAGTCGCCACCCTTTGGCATTCAGTTCGGACTTCAGCGAACCAGCGGTATAAGAAAACATAACGGCTTCTGCGATAAGCTTGCGCGCGATGCTGAAATGATAGTTCTAACTGGCATTCGATTGCAACAAGACCAGCTTATTGCAAATAAATTGCAGAAGCCCTACTGACACAAACCCGCTAAACTCAAGGCTTGCCCAACTTTATGCGGGGGGCGACGGTGGGGTCGGAATTTTGGCACCCCGATACTTTAGTTCGGGCGGCGTGGCTGACGATGAGATGGGCGGCTTGGCGGCGGCTTTCGGCGCGTAAGCCGCCCCCCGATAGGATAAGACTGCTGGTTGAGCTGGAGCCTCGGCCACCGATGGTGAGGCCGTAGGGTACTGTGCCCCCCGGTAGCGCTTCTCGGTCGGGGCTGAGGAGAGATTGCCAGTTTGATGGGCGATCGCGCTTGATTGCACAACTTCACCCCCTGCCGGCGCAATCCACGTCTGAGGGGATGGCATCAGCTTCCAGGTGAGCCCTAACGCCACCAACAAGAACAGCCCCAGGACATACCACGGTGCCGAGAATAACCCGAAGAGAACGGCAACCCCAATCCCGCAGAGTAACAAAACTTGCCAAACGAACTGAAAAATGGACATAAGCCAACACTTTTGACGTGAGGAACCGGGCGATCGCGCTTGACCAACGACCACAAATTGCATTCACCCGTGGCGAATAATTGTAGCAGCTCTATCTCCAGCCGTGGTGACTCCTGATACAACTTAGGCTCAATTCATGCTTGCAACCGCTGCCCCGTAGGACTGCTGGGAGATTGCCAAATCGCGATGAGCCGGCTTGAGATCACTCGCTGGCTGGTGCTTGAGAATTGCCTGCGAGCAAGAGGTCTAGTTGTACCGGAAATGGTGCCCACGGGTTGAGAGT
>JAIXVO010000594.1 GCA_027482985.1 Cyanobacteriota bacterium | reverse complement strand
GATCACCTGCGCGTGTGTTTAGAAGAAGATGTGCAGTTTCGGACGACACCGAGTGGTTTCGATCGCTACCGATTCACCCACTGCTGCTTGCCGGAACTGGATTTCAACGAGGTTGATCTGAGTACGGTTTTTCTGGGGAAATGCTTGGCTGCCCCGTTGTTAATCTCCTCCATGACGGGCGGGACGGCGCAGGCCAAAATGATTAATTTGCGCTTGGCGGCGGCGGCGCAGGAATATCGGTTGGCGATGGGTGTGGGGTCGCAGCGGGTGGCGGTCGAGAATCCGGATGTGGCGGATACGTTTGCGATGCGGGCGATCGCCCCAGATGCCCTGCTATTTGCCAACCTGGGAGCGGTGCAGTTGAATTATGACTATGGGCTGGACGAGTGCCGCAAGAGCGTGGATTTGCTGGAAGCCGATGCGCTGATTCTGCATCTGAATGTGTTGCAGGAATGTGTGCAAACACGAGGTGATAAGAATTTTCGCGGCTTGTTGCCCAAAATTGCGGTGTTGTGTGACCAGTTGCCCGTTCCGGTGATTGCCAAGGAAGTGGGGAATGGGATTTCGGGGGCGATGGCGCAACGACTGATCGAGGCAGGTGTGGCGGCGATTGATGTCGCGGGGGCAGGCGGCACGTCCTGGGCGAAGGTAGAGGGCGAACGCGCCAAGGATGACCGCCAGCGACGCTTAGGACAAACCTTTGCCGACTGGGGCATTCCGACGGCGGACTGTATCACGGCGGTACGAGCGATCGCCCCCACGGTGCCGCTGATTGCATCGGGCGGGCTGCGCAATGGGCTGGATATGGCAAAGGCGATCGCGCTAGGGGCTGACCTCGCAGGCATGGCATTACCCTTTTTGCAAGCAGCGAATGAGTCCGATGAGGCGGTGCAGCGCTTGATTGAGATCCTCAAGGAAGAGTTAGCCACGGCATTATTTTGTACCGGGCACGCCAATTTAGCCACATTTAAACAGTCTCCCGGCTTGCAGCGACTTGACCGCTCAGAAGTACGCTAGGATGAATGACGCGATCGCGCCCCGGCGATCCACTTTCATTGCCTGCTATTGACATTTCACCGCTAGAGCATCGTGGCACAAGTCCTTCTTGAGAATATCTACAAAAGTTTCCCGAAAGGTGAGCGGCAGACTGCTAACAACAGTGAGGCCGAGAGCCAATCTCACGCGACCGCTGTGTTGCGCAACATTAATTTGCGCGTGGGAGAAGGCGAGTTCATGGTGCTGGTGGGACCGTCCGGCTGCGGCAAGAGTACCCTGCTGCGGTTGTTAGCGGGACTGGAGGAGGTGACGGGGGGCAATATTTATGTCGGCGATCGCCTGGTCAATGAGCTACCACCCAAAGACCGGGATATGGCGATGGTGTTCCAGAATTACGCCCTCTATCCCCATATGTCGGTGTACGACAATCTGGCCTTTGGGTTGCGCCGCACCACCAGCAGCAATCGCCCAGACGCGAAACTGACGACTGCGCCATCGAAGTTACCGCTGTGGGCAGAAAATTTGTTGATTGAAACAACGCGCAAACTGCCCAAAGGTTTGCAGTATCCTTCAGAACGCGAGAATGCGATCGATCAACAAGTGCGGACGATCGCCCAAATTCTGCAAATCGAACAACTGTTGAACCGCCTGCCGAAGCAACTATCGGGCGGACAAAAGCAACGGGTGGCGTTGGGACGGGCAATGGCACGCAACCCGCAAGTGTTTTTGATGGATGAGCCGCTGTCGAATTTGGATGCCAAGCTCCGGGCGGAAACGCGATCGCAAATCGTGAAACTCCAGCGGCAACTCGGCACCACCACGATTTACGTCACCCATGACCAAACGGAAGCGATGACGATGGGCGATCGCATCGCCGTGATGAATGCCGGACAAATTCAGCAAATCGCCTCGCCGCTCCAGATTTATCACCATCCAGCAAATTTATTTGTGGCGGAATTTATTGGTTCACCGCCGATGAATTTCCTCCCAGTTCAGTTCAAAGCCCCGCTGCTGATTACCCATGAGCAATTCCGCCTGACCCTCCCACCCGCTTGGGAAGCGGCGTTGTCCACCTACGATGGGCGATCGCTCACCTTAGGAATTCGCCCAGAGCATCTCAGTGTCGGTGTGCCAGCGCCCAAAAATCTCCATGTCCGGGTGGAACTGGTGGAAGCGTTGGGCAGCGAAACCTATATTTCAGTCCGCCGCATGGATTCGTTGGCAGCGCGATCGCAACTCCTGCAAGCGCGGATTGAACCCGATCGCCCAGTGAAAGTCGGGGAAGAATTGTGGCTGGCGATCGCTCAGGACAAAATCCATCTGTTTGATCCCGGTTCTGGTTTGGCGATCGCGCCGGGTGTCTAAGTGCCGACTGAATTCGCCCCAACTGCCCCGCTGATCGTCACCCTGAAACTGGATGATGTCACTTCAACATGGGCGAATCAGTTACGGCAGCAGTATTTCCCACCCGAAAGAAATTTTTTGCCGGCACATGTCACCCTGTTTCATGCGTTGCCGGGAGATCAGTTGGCTGCGATCCAAGCTCAACTCGCCCCAGTTTGCGCCCAAACCCCACGTTTAATGATCCACTGCCCGACCCTCAGATTTTTCGGGCAAGGTGTGGCGATCGCCCTGGAGTGTCCCGCGCTAGTGGAACTCCGGCAAGCCTTAGTTACCTCCTGGCAAGACTGGCTCACTCCCCAGGATCGGCAAGCCTTCCGTCCCCACATCACGATTCAAAATAAAGTGTCACCAGAAGTCGCCCGCCAAACTTATGATCACCTCTTGTCCCGTTGGCAACCGGTAGACGGGGATGGTGAAGGGTTGCTGCTCTGGTCTTACCAGGGTGGCCCCTGGGCATGGGTGCAAGAGTTTCGATTTGGTTGTGACAAGCTAGCCCAACAGTCGGATAAGGTGCCGAGGTCACGCTAACCACCCTTGATCATCCAGGGTTTCGCTACAGTGCCACCCATCCAGAAAGCTTTGCCTCAGCGTGCGCTCGGTCTCTACCGCCAAAGACATTCCGCCACATCTTCACCATTAATGGTTTCGATTGTTCGTTGGCCGATGTCCTTCACATTGCTGGAATCGGCTTGGCGAGAGTCATAAATCACCCGTCGCCGCCGACTGATCATTTCCAGCCAGGTGACCAAGCCATCATTGTTATAAAACTGGCAGGCAAAGCCCCGCTTTTGAATAGGCGATCGCTGGGCGTAGTATAGACATCGCTCATTCTGCACCCCCCGAATCTCCAGTTGTTCGGAGCGGGAGAAGCCCAATTTCTGCGGGTTGATCTTGGCCTGAGTACAGGTTTTCGCGGCCTTCAAGAAGCAGTCTAAATCAGCACATACCAGCGGTGCTGCCTGCTTAGTCGCAAGCGCAGATGGGGCCATGGTCATCGCCAAGCTCACCGAGGCGAAGGTCACCAGTCGGATGAAGTTCATAGGGCGGAGGAGCGATAGGGGTGAAAAGCGTCGGCATTAACATACCTGACACCCCAAAATAGCTGCCCTCATCCCCTACCCCCTGCTCCCAG
>JAIXVO010000434.1 GCA_027482985.1 Cyanobacteriota bacterium | reverse complement strand
TCGCTCAACGTGGCCCTGCGGCAAATTTTCGACCTCTATGCCTGTATCCGTTCCTGCCGCTATTACCCCGGCACTCCGTCTCCGCATAAAACTCCGGAGAAACTAGATGTCATCGTCTATCGGGAAAATACCGAAGACATTTATCTGGGGATTGAGTGGAAACAGGGCAGCGAGATTGGCGATCGCCTGATCAAAATCCTCAACGAAGATCTGATTCCCGCCACACCGGAACATGGCAAAAAACGGATTCCGCTAGATGCCGGGATTGGGATTAAACCGATCAGCAAAATGGGATCGCAGCGGTTAGTCCGTCGCGCCATCCGCCATGCGCTGCGATTGCCGAAGCATAAGCAGATGGTGACGCTGGTGCATAAAGGCAACATCATGAAGTACACCGAAGGCGCCTTTCGTGATTGGGGTTATGAACTGGCGACCAGTGAGTTTCGGGCGGAGTGTGTGACGGAACGGGAATCCTGGATTTTGGGCAACAAGGAAAAGAACCCCAACCTGTCGCTAGAAGACAATGCCCGCATGATCGACCCTGGCTTCGATGCCCTGACCCCCGAAAAACGCGCCAGCATTTGCGAGGAAGTCCAGCAAACCCTGGATGCTATTTGGGAAACCCACGGCAAGGGGCAGTGGAAAGACAAGATCATGGTTAACGATCGCATTGCCGATAGCATCTTCCAACAAATCCAGACCCGCCCCGATGAGTACTCCATCCTCGCCACTATGAACCTGAACGGCGATTATCTCTCGGATGCGGCAGCGGCGATCGTGGGGGGACTGGGCATGGGACCCGGTGCCAACATCGGCGACGAGTGCGCCATCTTTGAAGCCACCCACGGGACGGCACCCAAACATGCGGGACTCGATCGCGTCAACCCGGGTTCGCTCATCCTCTCCGGTGTGATGATGCTGGAATATCTGGGCTGGCAGGAAGCGGCTGACCTGATTAAAAAAGGTTTAGGCGATGCCATTTCGGAGCGGGATGTTACCTATGACCTGGCCCGTCTGATGGAACCCCCGGTAGAACCGCCGCTCAAATGTTCTGAATTTGCCGATGCCATCATTCGGCGCTTCTAAAGCTCATCCATTCAATCCCCTGTGGGGTGGGCATCTTGCCCGCCCGCATTAACATGGGCAGGCAAGATGCCCACCCCACGGGAGTTAATTTATGGCATTAACAGACCTGACACCAAGATCGCTGCGCTCATCCCGTTCGGCTGAGCGCTCACGTCGAAGCCGAACCCCTGCTCCCAGAGCGGGAGCAGGGGAACTAATCAAATCTTTCTCCCCTCGCCCATTTGGGGAGAGGGAGCGGGGGTGAGGGCGGTTTTGGTGCGTGAAGTAGATTAGTGCCTAATTTACACTTTCATCAACTACTGACCAGGGTGGGGCATTGTCAGCCTCACCGCTCACGCTTACCGATTCAGGCGGAATAGCAAAAATGCCCCTGCACCCAGCGCTACCAGCGTTGGCAACCAACCCGCGAGGAAGGCATTAAACACGCCAAACTGATACAACCCCTGCCCGACAATAATCAGTAGGTAGTAAGACACGATAATAATCAGGCTCAACCCGAAGCCAGCGGCGCGGCTGGTACGTTGCGGTCGCACACCCATCGTGGCACCCACCAGCCCAAACGCTAAACAGGCAAAGGGCAGTGCCAGCTTTTGCTGCATTCGCAGGCGCATTTTGCGAATCTCCCGCTGGTTGCCGCCCTGCTCAATCAATTTCAAATAGTCATTAATTTCGGCAATGCTCATCTCGTCCGCATCGCGGGAATTTTTGGCAATATCCAGCGGCGTGCGGGGCAGTTTCAATTGCTGTTGCTCAAACCGCACAATGTTGCGATACGACCCATCTGACGCGACGAGATAAATCGTGCCATTAAAAAAGTCCCAGGCTTGCTGTTCCCCATTCCATGCCGCCGACTCAGAAGCGACAATCTGGTTCAGGCCGTCTTTCGAGAAGTCCAGGATGGTGAGTCCTTTCATCCGCTGACCGTCGTATTCGCGGGCGTAGAAGGTGCGGGACAGCAGTTCTTCGCGGCGACCGTTGGGCTGGCGGACGGTACGAAATTCTTGATACAAAATATTCCGTTCCGTAAAGGACGGTTGCCCCTTCGTGACGGCATATTCCAGCACTTCAGCGGCCTGCCGATTGGCGGCGGGGACGATCGCCTCATTAAATGCAAAATTCACGAGTGTCACCAGTAACCCGACCGCGATCGCGGGGGCGACCAACCGATAGACACTCACCCCACAACTGCGCAGGGCAATTAGCTCACTATCTCCCGACAACCGCCCATACACCATCAAGCAGGACAGCAACATCGACATGGGAAAGGCGAAGCCGACAAAATAAGGCAGCTTCAGCATAAAAATCTGCATGGCAGTGGTGAACGGCAAGCCGGATTCCGTCACGCGCCGCAGCAAATCCAGCAACACGCCAATCGACACCCCAATCGAGGTAAAGGCCACGACCCCAAACAGGAAGGGCATGATCAATTCACCCGTAATATAGCGATCCATCAAGGTCAGGATTGACCCCAACCAGTGCATCGGATTGAAGGATGGCTTATTGGCAGAAGGAAAACTAGTTGCCATAGTGATGTTGCATCATGAAGGGGCACTAAACCTGAAAGCGATCGCCCAAATAATACTGGCGCACTTGGGGATTACTGTAGAGTTCTTCGGAACTACCCGCCGCGAGAATTTGCCCATCTCGCATAATGTACGATCGCTCGGTAATCGCCAGGGTTTCGCGCACATTGTGATCGGTAATCAAAATGCCGAGATTGCGATCGCGCAGGCCGGAGACAATTTGTTGAATTTCGGCGACGGCGATCGGGTCAACCCCCGCAAACGGCTCATCAAGTAATAAAAATTTCGGACCTTCCCGGCCTGCTGCCAGTGCCCGCGCCAATTCTGTCCGGCGACGCTCCCCCCCAGAAACGCGAATTCCCAGCGTATTCGCGACTTTCTCCAGGCGAAACTCTTTGAGCAGGTATGTCAGTCGTCCTTCCCATTCCGACCGGGGGACATTGGACTGCTCCATCACCAGCAGAATATTTTCCCGCACTGTTAAGTGTCTAAAAATGCTGGCTTCCTGCGCCAAATACCCAATCCCCAACCGCGCCC
>JAIXVO010000340.1 GCA_027482985.1 Cyanobacteriota bacterium | reverse complement strand
GCACCAATTGATCTGGATTGGCCACAATCCCTTCCAGCAGCATCTGGAAATGATCCATCATCCGCTCTGCCGTGTTCAGGTCAAACAGATCCGCATTGTAGTCGAACACGGCTCCCAGCCCCTGTTCCTGCTCCCGCATGACCAGAATCAGATCAAATTTGGTTTTGCCATGATAAATGTAGCCAAACAGAGATTCGATCACTAAGTCTGGCAAGTTAACGGAGGCCATGCCCCGCCCATTGGTCCAGGGTGGATTCAGGGCAAATTTGATTTGAAATAGGGGCGATCGGCTCTGGTTCTGCTCTGGCCGCAGTTCTTCAACCAATTTCTCGAAGGGCAGATCCTGATGGGCATAAGCTTCCAGTGCCTCTTCCCGCACCCGCTGGAGCAGGTCACGGAAACTGGGATTGCCAGCAAAACTGGTGCGCAGTAACAAAGTACCCGAAAAGAAACCAATTAACTTTTCAGTTTCGATCTGGTTGCGACCCGCATTGGTAAAGCTGATCAGCAAATCTTCCTGACCGGAGTAACGATACAGCAGGGTCTTAAACGCTGCCAGCAACACCATAAATAGAGTGGTGCCCGTCTGTTGGCTGAGCTGCAACAGTTGACGATGCAAGTGTGGGGAGAACATGCACGGACAGCGATCGCCCCGAAAAGTTTGCAGCGGGGGGCGGGGATAGTCCGTCGGCAGTTGCACCGCCGCCAAGTTGCCACCTAACTGCCGTTTCCAGTAAGCCAGTTGGTGATCGAGCACCTCCCCCTGAAGCCAGTTGCGTTGCCATTGGGCAAAGTCGGCATATTGAATCGGCAGAGGGGGCAGGGGCGAGGGGTGACCAGCTGAGAACGCTGCGTACAGCGTCGTCAATTCTTGATAGAAAAGATCTGATGAGGATCCATCGCCTGTGATGCAGTGCATTGACCAGATGAACAACGATTCTGTCTCGGTCAGGCGCAACAGCCCCACATGGAGCATGGGGCCGGTGATCAAGTCGAAGGGTTTGCGGGCGATCGCCGTGGCTAACCGCAGGGCTTCGGCCTCGCGCTCAGCCGCAGGGTGTGATCGCAAATCGATCACAGGCACAGTGATCTCTGTCACCGGAGCCACCACCTGACGCGGTTCTCCCGCGATGACGGGAAAGGTGGTGCGCAGAATTTCGTGACGGCGCACCAATTCCGTCAGGCTCTGTTCCCAAGCTGCCAGGTTCAAATTGCCCGTGAGCCGCAGCACCACCGGCATATTATTCGCGGAACTCTCCGGTTCAAACTGATGCAGCAGCCAGAACCGCTGCTGGGCAAAGGATAGGGGAGCTGGCTCAGACCGCGCGATCGCTACTAGCGGCGGACGCTGCGCCTGAGTTGCCGTATTCACCTGTTGCAGGAAGGTCACAATTTCGGTTTTGCGCGCTTTTAAGGCGGCTACCAAGTCCGGGGTCATAGTGCCTTCCGGGGCACGATACCGCAGGCGATCGCCCTCCAGCCACAGTTGCACATCGCGTTGTCGTAGTTCCGATAAAAACGCTTCTAAAGTGGTCATAGTTCACCCTCTTCGTAGGTGACGCTGGTTCTGACTGGGATTGGTTGCCCTGCCTGGGTTGCCCACCGCAACGTTTCCACGCGATCGGTGAAGGTTGCCACAGTGGGAGATTCAAATAGCAGACGCAGCGGCACCTCTACTGCGAAGGTTTGGCGTAAGCGGGCGATCACCTGCGTCCCCAGCAGGGAGTAACCACCCAATTCAAAGAAATTGTCGTGAATGCTCACCTGTTCCAACTGCAAAATTTGTGCCCAGATGTCAGCAACTTGTTGTTCGATCGCGGTGCGGGGTGCAACATAGCTGGCTTGCGGGTCAGGGCGGGTGGCAGCAGGCAGGGGGAGGGCGCGGCGATCGACTTTGCCACTGGGAGTCAACGGTAGTTGATCCAGCAGCACAAATACCATCGGCAGCATGTAGTCCGGCAACTTTTGCTGGAGGAACTGGCGCAGTTCTGTAGAAGTTAGCGGCTGATTGGGATGGGGCACCGCGTAGGCGACCAGGCGGCGATCTCCCGGCACATCTTCCCGCACTATGACCGCTGCAGCTTGCACAACCGGACATTGACTCAGAGCCGCTTCCACTTCGCCCAGTTCAATCCGGAACCCCCGTACCTTCACCTGATTGTCAATCCGTCCTAAATACTCCAGATTCCCGTCGGGTTGATAGCGTGCTAGATCACCCGTGCGATACAGGCGGGTTGGAGTATCTGGCTGGAAGGGATTAGCAATAAACTGCTCACGGGTCAAATCGGGACGATTGATGTAGGCCCGCACCGGATCATCGACACTGATACAGAGTTCACCCGCCACGCCGATCGGCACCTGCTGCTGCTGGGCATCCAGGAGATAGATTTGGGTGTTGGGGAGAGGGCGACCGATGGGCGGCAGAGTCATCCAGGTATCGGGGTTGCCAGTGAGCGTATAAGCCGTCGCTACATGGGTTTCTGAGGGGCCATAGTGGTTGTGCAGCGTGCAGTCTGGATGCTGGCTAAACCAGTCGGCGATCGCGCGGGTAATTTGCAACTGCTCGCCTGCCGTCATCACCTGGCGTAAAGCTGGACATGTGATCCCTCGGCTGGTGGCCACTTCTGCCAATTGTTGCAACGCCACGAAGGGCAAAAATAACCGAGCGATCGCCTGTTCATTTAATAATTTCAGAAGCTCGATCGCGTCTTTCCGGTCAGCTTCTGCCATTAGCACCAGCGTGCCGCCCGCACACCAGGTGGAAAACGTCTCCTGAAAGGACACATCGAAACTGACTGGGGCAAATTGCAGTGTTTTCGTTCCCGCTGGCAGTGGCGATTGGGTCAGTTGCCAGGTCAGCAAGTTCACCAGCACGCGATGGGTAAGCGCCACCCCTTTGGGTTGCCCCGTGGAACCGGAAGTATAGATCACATAGGCCAGATGATCCGGGCGAGTATGGTGGGCGGGATTGGCTGGACTGTGGGCGGCGATCGCCGCCCAATCGGTATCCAGACACAGGATTTGAGCCGTGTGCGCTGGTAGCGTCGAGCACAACGACTGCTGGGTCAATAGCACTTGCACCCCTGCGTCCGCCAGCATAAACGCCAGGCGCTCGGCGGGATAGGTGGGATCCAGCGGCACGTAGGCGGCTCCGGCTTTCAAGATCCCCAGCAGCGCCACCATCAAATCGAGGGAGCGATCGAGGCACAAGCCCACCAGCCCCTGCTCACCCACGCCCAACTGCCGCAAGTGATGCGCTAACTGATTGGCCCGCTGATTCAATTCCTGGTAAGTCAAGGATTGCCCCGCAAACGTGACGGCGATCGCATCGGGTATGTGCGCCACTTGCTGCTCAACGAGCTGTTGAATACTGGCATCAGCAGGATAGGGTGCAGCGGTCTGGTTCCAGGTAGCTAACTGATGTTGTTCCGTGGCGGGTAATAGGGCGAGGCGGGCGAGGGGTTGATCCGGGTTAGCCACAATGCTATGCAGCAAAGTGACAAATTCGGCAATCCGGCGACGAATGGTTGCCGCATCAAACAAATTCGTGTTGTATTGCCATTCCAGGGTGAGTTTGTGCTGAAATTCGGTGGCATTGACATAGAGTTCAAAGTTCTCATAGTGGCGAGGATTCGACCCACACTCAACAGTTAAGTCTGCAAATGGCAATCGCTCAGCTGCCAACCCCTGATCCAGATTGAAAATCACCGAGACGAGGGGAATACGGCTGGGATCACGGGGTAAAACCAGTTTGGTTAACAGGCTGCCAAAGGTGAACTGTTGATGGTCATAGGCATCCAGGATTGGGGCGCGCCGCGATCGCAAATACTCCCGAAACGACTGGTTGCTGTCGATTTGCGTCCGCAGCGGCAATAGGTTCACGCAATGCCCGACCAGGTTGTACTGTTCCGTTGCCGCCTGACCCGCTGTCGGCACCCCCACCACCAGTTCAGCCTGACCAGTCAACCGCTGCAAAAACACCTCAAAACTGGCCAACAGCACTGTCATGAAACTACAGCCCGTCGCCTGCCCCAGTTGTTTCAGGGGAGTGATCAGATCCAGCGATAAATCCTCGTCTTCCCGATCCGCATCAAAGGTGCGGAAGGCGGGACGGGGGCGATCGGTGGGCAAATCCAGCGCGACAGGAATGGTGGCAAATTGTTGTAGCCAGTAGGTTTCAGTGGCGATCGCGGTGGGGGTATCGGCTTCAGCTTCCCGTTGGAGCGCATAGTCACTCAGGCGATCAGGCGCTTCCAAATCTGGCGTTTCGCCCCGACAGTAGGCCGAATACAACTGCCCCAGTTCGGGGAGCAGCACGCCCCACGACCAACCATCGCAAATAATATGATGCGCCGTCAGCAGCAGCCAATGTTCCTGCGGTTGCAACTTGAGCAGTTCGACCCGGAACAGCGGTCCATGTTCCAGATCGAAGGGGAGTTGCACCGCTTGTTGCTGGCAGCTAGCGATTCTACGGGTTTGTTCTGCGCGATCGAGGTCAGTCAGATCAAAGATAGTCAATTCCAGTGGGCGCGAGTCGGCAATACAAAGATGGTTGCCATCCGGACTGAGGGTGGTGCGCAGGGCTTCATGGCGATCGCTCAGGGCTTGTAACGCCGTCTGTAGAGCGGTCAGATCCAGCGCCCCTTGCAGTTTCAAGGTTTGAGATTCGTTATAAGCACAGTTGGCATCATCCCCTAACCGCACTGAGGCCCAAATTTCTTTCTGGGCTGCGGTTGCGGGTGCTGTGAGGAGCAAATCGCCAGCCGCAAATGGGTCGAAATCGACAGCGGTAAAAGTGCGGGTTGAATCCAGGGAAGAAGCCATTTCCTCAATCCTTCTAAGTGGTTTCAGTCTGCAAGTGGTTCGGTCAAGCGGATTGGATGCGGTATGAAAATTGGGGGGGTGATTGGGGCGAGATCTGGCGGGTTTTGCCCCAATCAAAATGTTTCTCATGGAACACTAGTTTACGCCACCTGGTAACCGCGATGCAGCGATCGCAGGAGCAGACTCATTGACCTCAGCCTGGGAAGCCACACGATACCCTGGCACGGGTTGAGTCGGGTTGCGTAAACGCAGATAAAAGCCATGATAAGCAGCAACAAAACAGTCTGGGTGAAAGGGGATATGGCAGGTACGAGCGATTGTCCAGCTATCAATCAGCTCATAACCCAGCCTGGATAAAGTCGCTAAAAATTGCGATCGATTTTGAATCTTGTAGGGAACATAAGAACTCAGAAGATTTTGCAACGTAAAGTACTCTTCGCCCTCATAAAAAGGCACATGGTGAATCACTAAGTGACGTGGTTTAG
>JAIXVO010000440.1 GCA_027482985.1 Cyanobacteriota bacterium | reverse complement strand
GGGGCTGGTGTTTGATGGAGACAGCGATCGCATTGCCGCAGTTGATGGCTATGGCAATTTCCTCAGTTCGCAGGTCTTGATCCCCATCCTGACCGAACATCTGGTGGTACATCGGGGCTTCACAGGCGAATTCATCAAGACCATCAGCGGCTCCGACCTGATGCCGAAAGTTGCCGCCCTGCACCACCTCCCCGTCTACGAAACCCCCATCGGCTACAAATACATCGCCGATCGCATGTTAGAGACCCAGGTGTTAATTGGCGGCGAGGAATCCGGCGGGATTGGCTATGGCAACCACATTCCCGAACGGGATGCCCTCCTCTCGGCACTGTATGTCCTGGAGGCGATCGTCCAATTCAATGCCGATTTGTCCGATCTCTATCGCGATTTGCAACAGCGAGTGAACTTTAGCTCCAGCTACGATCGCATCGATCTGCACCTTGCTAGTATGGAAGCTCGTGCCCGCTTGGTGAACCAGTTACAGAGCCAACCCCTGACCACGATCGCCGGGTTAACAGTCACCGATTGTTTGGCGATCGATGGCTACAAATTCCGGTTGGCAGACGGTCGCTGGCTGCTGATTCGATTCAGTGGCACCGAACCCGTCCTGCGGCTGTACTGTGAGGCTGCGACCCTGGATCAAGTCCATGAAACCTTGAACTGGGCCAAAGAGTGGGCACATCAGGCATCGGCATAAATTGAAGCGCAGGTTGGGAAATTCGTGGTGCATGTTGTTGTCATTGGCGGTGGGGCGGCTGGTTTTTTTGGGGCGATCGCCTGTGCCGAAGCCAATCCGCGGGCGCGAGTCACGCTCCTGGAAGCGGGTCGTCAGCCCCTCGCCAAAGTGCGGGTATCGGGTGGGGGTCGCTGTAATGTGACCCATGCCTGTTTTGATCCCGCCCTCCTGGTACAAAATTATCCGAGAGGGGGAAAAGCGCTGCGGGGAGCCTTTGCCCGCTTTCAAGCCAGTGATACGGTGAATTGGTTTCAATCTCGTGGAGTGGAACTGAAAACGGAAGCCGATGGGCGGATGTTCCCCACCTCGGATGATTCCGCGACGATTATCGAGTGCCTAATGCGGGCCGCGCATCAAGCCGGGGTGCAGGTGCGGACGGGCGTGATCGTGAAACGGGTCAAGCGGCAGGAGCAGGGCTGGCTCATTGACCTACCCGGTGGGCAAATGGTGGAGTGCGATCGCCTGTTACTCGCCACGGGCAGCAGTCCCCACGGCTACGCGATCGCCCGTGCCCTCGGTCATCAGGTATTGCCGCCAGTCCCGTCACTCTTTACCTTCAATCTGGCTGACCCCCGCTTGGCTGGACTCTCCGGGGTGGCGGTAAATGCGGCTCAGTTGCGCTTGCAAACCGATGACAAAGTGGCGTTTGAACAAACAGGACCCGTCCTGATTACCCATTGGGGCTTGAGTGGTCCCGCCGTCTTAAAACTTTCGGCCTGGGGCGCGAGAGCCTTACAAACCAGCCACTATCAGACCACCTTGCGGATCAACTGGGTGCCGCAGTCGAAATTGGAAACCTTACGGCAACATCTCCAGGCATCGCGATCGCAACTGTCCCGCAAAACAATTGTGGCGCATTGTCCGGTGTTAATTCCGCGTCGCCTGTGGGAGCAACTGACGGCTTTTGTCGGCATCCAGGTGGGCGATCGCTGGGCCGAACTCTCCAACAAAACCCTGAACCTGTTGCTGCAAGAACTGACCCAGGGACAGTATCAGATTCAAGGGAAAGGCGTGTTCAAAGAAGAATTCGTCACCTGTGGCGGGGTGGATTTGAAGGAAGTGGACTTCAAGACGATGCAAAGCAAAATTTGTCCAGGACTTTACCTCGCGGGCGAAATCCTGGACATTGATGGGATTACAGGTGGGTTCAACTTCCAAAGTGCCTGGACAACGGGCTGGTTGGCCGGGCAGGCAATGGGCAGTCCCGCCTCAACTACCGACCATAAATAACCCGCGCATCAAACCCCGTCGTCCGCAGGTAGGAGGCCAATGCCTGTGCGCCATCGTGGGTGGCAAAGTTGCCAGCATTCACGAACGACCCTTCCCGCGCCCGATCCAACTGTGCACTGGGGACATAGCGCCGCACTTGGTTGAGCGTGGCTTGTCCGCCTGGGACGGCTGCAACATAAGGCCCTGGAGCCGAAATGGGAGGTCTGACCATGGGCGGAGTGACGCTGATGGGGCGATCGATCGGCTGAGAGTCGCCGCCACAAGCCTGCCAACAATTACCATTACTCCAGGACACATTCACAGTGCCGTTGGCGCTAACAAAATCGCTGGCCGCCCACCCGCCTGTGGCCACTCGCCGCCAGGCATAGCCATCGGAAAATACCGTCTCCCCGACTAAGGGCATAAAATTCCCGTCGTCAGCCCCCCCAATAACCGGAAATCGCAGCCCGGGGCCAGACCGCACATTCAACCCAATGCCACTATTCGTGGAAACGACACCCGTATTCACGGAAACACTAACGGGGCGCTCAAAATAAACCACCTGGGCGGCACCCCGATCTGCTGTGACTCCCAGCCCAATGGTGGCGATCGCCAAACTCACCCCCGATAGCCACCGCAACCCGGGCAGGAGGGCAGTCAGCGGGCGGGTAAATCGCGGTTGGGCGGCAGCATTTACGGGAGCATCAGAAAAATGCGCCAAATTGGAAGTTTGCATATTTAATAGTTGAGGTAAACAACAGAAGAAGCTGCAACCCCAGTCGGTGAATGATTTGGAGAAGAAGCTGCTATTTAAACTATCAAAATCGACCATGATGTGGCTAGAGTAGAAAACCGACGCATTTCGGTAACAAAACTTAATAGCTTTAGGAGAAGGTTGATTTTACAGGGTTCTCCAAGCTTTTTAGGGCTGTCTTGATTGCTGAATTAAGACAAAAATTTTTGTATCAATTTTGGGATTAGTCGCTTTTTGGTACTGTGTCACACAATTTCGAGATGGTTGAGATCGTGCCCGACAGCCTAATATCATCTGCCGCTGCTTCTACCGCGATCGCGTATCACCATCCCAATGGCACCCTATTTTGTGGCGATGCCCTTGCCTGGTTAAATTCTCTCCCGGAGGCTTCGATCGATTTGATCGTGGCAGATCCCCCCTACAATCTTAAGAAGGCAGACTGGGATACCTTTGAATCGCCCGAAGTTTATCTCGACTGGTCGGTGAATTGGCTGCAAGCTGCTGCCCGTATTTTGAAACCCACCGGATCATTATATGTGATGGGTTTTTCCGAAATTCTAGCCGATATTAAACGCCCAGCTAGTCAGCACTTCGCCAGTTGTCGCTGGCTGATTTGGCACTACAAAAACAAGGCAAATCTGGGGCAAGATTGGGGGCGATCGCACGAAAGTATTCTGCTATTTCGGCATGCCGAAGCACCCCCCTTAAATCTGGATCATGTCCGGATTCCCTACGGTAATCATACGTTGAAATATCCCAACCACCCACAGGCGATATCGAGCCAATATGGCAAGGGTGAGCAGGGCGATCGCCACCAGAATTGGGTGCCCAATCCGCAGGGTGCCAAGCCTAAAGATGTGATCGAAATTCCCACCACTTGCAATGGCATGCGGGAAAAAACGCCCCATCCCACCCAAAAACCGGAAGCCCTGATCCGCAAATTTGTGCTGGCTTCTTCCCAACGAGGCGACATCGTGTTAGACCCCTTTGCGGGGTCTGGAACCACGCTGGTCGTCGCCGAACAATTGGGCCGGCGGTGGTTGGGTTGCGAGATCAATCCGGAGTACAACCATTGGGCGATCACGCGCATTCTGGCTAGCGAACATCTATCCGATGGGGAATGGTTTTGGCGCGATCGCAAAATTGCCGAACGTCGTCAGCGGATTCGTTCATAGCACCGATTGAGGCAGTCAAATTGGGTATAATTCGGCCAAAGCCTGCCCCAAGTTGCGGTCAGAAAAATTTCTACAGTCCCAAAAATTGGGCGAGATCTGACCAATTTAGAAAAGAATCCATCCCTAAACTCAAGAAATTGCATAAGATATCGGTTGATTGGAATCTTGTTGCAATCAATACTCCGATCGTTCTCATGCTGCTGCTAACCCTGCAATGACCGTTACTTCTTCCCATTCATCGATTCAATATCCTCAGCGGACGGTGCTCCGAGCCGAGCGAGCCATGCGCTGTGCCCCCTTTCAACTCCAATTATTTGCGGATATGGTGACTCAAAGTGTCTCCCTGAAGGAGATCGCCGCCACCGCTGGCATCCGCAACCAGTACACCGAGAAACCGTTATTGGAATTGCGCGTCGAAAGTGACCTGTTGTGGCTGATCCAGGTGGGACTGCTGCGAAGAGAAGTAGATGGGCAAGGCTTAACCGACAGCTTTCGGGTCACGCCGTTAGGTCGGCAGCTGATTGAATGCTGGCAACAACTGCCCCGCAGCCGTTATCTCCCCAGTGGTCGCGATCGCCTCGCCAACGCTCTAACTCGCTGGTTCCGCCTACCGTTCTAGCGAGTCGCCGCCCAGCCATAGCTCATTTCGGTTACTGTCCTCTCCTCAATTTTTGCCCCCAGGAGTCTGCATGAAAGCCATGATGGTGGTGGGAACAACCTCCCACGCAGGTAAATCTCTACTCGTTACCGCCATTTGTCGGATCTTGAATCGACGTGGGTGGCGAGTTGCTCCCTTTAAAGGGCAAAACATGGCCTTGAATGCGTATGTCACTGCCAATGGGGGTGAGATGGGTCACGCTCAGGCGGTCCAGGCTTGGGCCGCTGGTGTTACGCCCACGGTGGATATGAACCCGATTCTGCTCAAACCCCAGGGTGATATGACTTCACTGGTGATTCAAAAGGGCAAAGCGGTGGAGCGAGTCACGGCAGCAGAATATTATGAGAAATGTTTTGATTCGGGCTGGTCGGCGATTCAGGAGTCGCTCAAGCGGCTGTCTGAGGAATACGATGTTCTCGTTTGTGAGGGGGCAGGCAGTCCCGCCGAAATCAATCTGAAGCATCGCGATCTGACTAATATGCGGGTCGCCAAGCATTTAGATGCCCCGACTTTACTGGTCGTGGACATTGATCGCGGGGGCGCATTTGCCCATGTCGTTGGCACGATGGAGCTGCTCGACCCCGATGAACGGGCGCTGGTGAAAGGGATTGTGATCAACAAATTTCGCGGCCAGCGATCGCTCTTGCAACCGGGCATTGACTGGTTAGAAGACCGCCTGGGGATTCCCGTCGTCGGGGTGATTCCCTGGCTGGAACAATCCTTTCCCGCCGAAGATTCTCTCAGCCTGCTCGATCCGCGTACTCCCACGCCCAACAGCGATATCAATATTGCGGTGTTGCGCCTGCCCCGGATCTCGAACTTTACAGATTTCGACCCCCTGGAAGCGGAAGCCTCCGTCTCGGTCAAATACATTGTGCCGAAGCCGCCGCTGGGTCATCCCGATGCCCTGATCATTCCCGGTTCCAAAACGACGATCGCGGATTTGATCGTGCTGCATAAAACAGGCATGGCGGAGGAAATCCAAAACTATGTAGCGGCGGGCGGTACAGTGCTGGGCATTTGCGGCGGGTTTCAAATGTTGGGCAAAATTTTGGCCGACCCGGAAGGCATTGAAGGCCAGGAAGGGCGGTTTAAAGGATTGGGGTTACTGCCGATCAAAACCGTCATTGCCGGACAGCGAATCGCCCGCCAGCGGACTGTCACCTCCAACTTTCCCCAGGAAGGCTTACCCGTCACGGGCTACGAAATTCACCAGGGGCGATCGCGCCTGATGGAAGACGCGACGGGCACCCAATCGCTGTTTGATGATGCCAATCTCGGCATTGTGGACGATAACATGGCGGTTTGGGGTACTTACCTGCATGGCATTTTCGATAACGGTCCCTGGCGGCGGGCATGGCTCAATCGGCTGCGCCAACAACGCGGCTTAAAATCCCTCCCCACTGGGGTCGCCAACTACCGCGAACAACGCGAAATGATGCTCGACCTCCTCGCCGACCTGATCGAACCCCACCTCAACCTAGCTCCCTTCCTTCCCCCAGAATCAAATTAATTTGTGATCCTATCCTGAACCGGGAACAGCCGATGAATGCGCCGACTCATGCCCCCCCTCAAATCATTCGGACGGAACGTGGGCTGACGATCGCAGGCACGCGCATCACGCTCTATGATGTCATGGATTACCTGATTGCTCAGTATCCACCCCACTTGATTCAAGGACTCTTTGATTTGACCGAGCCTCAAATCAAAGCGGCAATCGACTACATTGAGGCACATCGACTGGCAGTAGAAGCTGAGTATGCTCAAGTCGTCAAAGAAGCTGAAGCACTGCGACAGTACTACGAAGCTCAGAATCGTGAGCGAGTCACTCGCATTGCTACCCTCCCCCCTCCCCCCGGCATGGAAGCCGCTTGGGCCAAACTTCAGCACTCTAAATCTCAACATCAACCAGAACAGTGAAGTTTTTAGTGGGATGGTAGTATGAGGGGATTAATTCACTACTGCTGGATCAATGTCTCTCGGTTCTCGCGTGAATGCCGCTTTGGGCGCAGTGAATGTGCAGTTTGTGCGGAAAACTGGACTGGAACGGCTGCGGTTGTTGGAGCAAGAGTTCCAAGCCTTGCTGAGCGATTATCAGGCACTTAAGTCGCGGCACGATCGCCTCTGCGATCGCCTGCACCTGCCCGAAAAGTTTTTTGATCTCTACCCGCATCAAGCCCTGGATCTCCCGGATGGGGCATCCTACCTGCTGATTCCCAGTAATACGCGACTGACGGATTTGACGCAACGCTACCGCGCCCTGCAGCATCCCGTAATGACCCCTTCCCTGTGGACAGAGGCGTTTGTGCAACAGGAAATCGACCTCTACCGCTTTCGAGCGGATGGCGGCTATGTCTGGCAGCATCGCGAAATCAATACCGACCTGCATTATGCACTGGCGACCTACTATTTCAAATCGATCGACTTTTTGCGCCTGCTGGAAACCCTGACCGAAGATACTTTGTTCGGCGCTTACACCGTGGATGTGGGCGATCGCTGGGTGAGTCGCGATTTGCTGGATTCTCTCGCCGAAATTTATTTTCTTGAACGCCACTTAACGCTGTCTCAACGCAGCAATTTCCCAATTCTTGATATCGGGGCGGGCTATGGTCGCCTCTCCCATCGCTTAGCCCAAGCCTTTCCGAAGCTGGGAAAAATCTACGCCACCGATGCGATCGCCACCTCCAGCTTTTTGTGTGAGTACTATCTCAAGTTTCGGCAAGTCAGCGACACTGCGGTCATGGTGCCGTTTGACG
>JAIXVO010000572.1 GCA_027482985.1 Cyanobacteriota bacterium | reverse complement strand
GGCTTCCGTGGGATCAGTCGCCATAATCCGATCGAATTCGTCCCACTCATCACTCGCATCGCGATTGAGGCTAAGATCGGCGAGAGCGGGGGCAACGGCAGTCTCGTCACCCAGATCGAAGTCAGGTAGATCAGTGATCGCGGCAGGCGCAGCATCGAGCAGGGAAAAATCATCTGGCGATCGCGCTTCGTTGGGCAATTCCAGGTCGGTCAAGGCTGGCGGCGCATCCATGTCAGCCACGTCTAGTCCAAGAAAATCCAGGTCATCCGCAGTGCCCTCTGATGCAGTGAAGTCACTGGCTAAGGCGGGTGATTCCATCACATCTAAACTAAAGTCAGGAGTTGCCTCAGCTGCCGTGGATGAGGTCAAGTCAAGACTTGCTGGTGTCACCGGGGGCGGCACGGGTGCCAAAAAGTCGGCTGGCGCGGCTGTGGGCGACTCATCAGGGAGTAAATATTCCGGCAAAAAGCGGACATCGGCTTTGGTGATGTCCACAAATACGGATTGCGTTTGCACACTGACTTTTTTGATCCGTCGCCCGTTCAGCAAGACAGAGGCTTGACGTGCTTGAGCATCAGGCTGGGCGATCACCAGATTTAATTGATGCCCTGCATCCAGAATTAAATCGCTGATTTCTCCGATCGGTTGCCCTAGCTCATCAATGACCGTGAAGTTTTTGAGCTTGCCCCTCAAATTATTCAGGTTATCGAGTAGGGTTTTCAGCCGATCTGAATCCGGTTCCGAGGGGTCATTCGGTCTTGCAGAAGATTGATAGTACATTTTCCTGCATTGCTAAGGGGACAGTTTTTGGCTCTCAATCCAGAGCCGTGGGGTCAAGCTTGAACGGTCAAGGCTGTACATCAGCCGCCTCTGTCAAGACTTTTTTGATTTGCACTTTTTCGCGAACCACCACTTCGCGATCGAGCTTGGGAATTTCTTCGTATAGTTCGATGCACAGCACCTCGCCTTCAGTCAGCTCCAGGGGAATCTGGCTCACCTCTCCACGCGTGTTGAGGTTAGAAGAAGCGGCTGGATCGACGGTTGAATCGGCTGAATTAGGAGGATGCTGCATAGTGGAAGTCAAACTTTGGAGCAACGGGAGAACTGACATTTGAATGTGCCTACCATGATATTAAAGATTTTCTGATCAGACGTTTTTTCTGTTGCCAAACTACGAAATGTGGCCGTGAATTTGGCTTAGAGTTCCCGCATCGGATGGCGATCGCACGGCTGCATTTACAAACCGCAACAAAATGATTCAGCCATTGCTGAGGGTTGAGTGTTAAACCGGAAATTTGACCGTGAAAGTTGATCCATGACGACCCAGTTTTGGTTGAATCAGATCCGGCGATCGAAAGTCATTGCCGTGATCCGGACACCCCGCTTGGAATGGGGGGTACCGATGGCACAAGCAGTGGTAGCAGGAGGCATCCCACTGGTGGAAATTACCTGGAATAGCGATCGCCCGGCGGAGTTAATTCGCCAACTGCGCCAAGAACTGCCCGATTGCTGGATTGGGGCAGGCACCCTGTTGACCGTCGCTGAGGTGGAAGCAGCGATCGCCGCAGGAGCCCAGTTTTTGTTTACACCCCATGTCAATCGGGACTTGATTCAAACCGCGATCGCCCAGGCCGTGCCCCTGGTCGCGGGTGCCCTGACCCCCACCGAAATTGTCACAGCGTGGCAAGCGGGTGCGACCTGCGTCAAAGTCTTTCCAGTACAGGCAGTCGGCGGGGCTGCCTACATTCGCAGTTTGCGGGGACCGCTCCCTGACATTCCCCTCATTCCGACCGGAGGAGTCACCCTGGACAACACAGCGGAATTTCTTCAAGCTGGGGCGATCGCGGTTGGCCTTTCCGGGGATTTGTTTCCAGCAACCATCTTGCAAACCCAGAATTGGTCCTGGATTACCCAACGCGTCTTGCACTTACGCAGCCAGCTCGAACCACCGCCCCTGCCGTTATCAAGAAAAGTCTAGAAACTTAAACCTTTGCTGCAAAAAGGTTTCGGCGATTGGGGAGGGCAGCATAGGATAAAGACATCAATGCCACGCCACCCCTCGCATGAATCGCCTGTACCGCAATTGCTTCAGTTTCTTCCTGAGTCTCGGACTCCTGGCTGGCCTGAACTGTCCCGCGCCAGCAGTGCCCCCGCCAGCGACGACCGCGATCGCCATGACTGATCTCAAACAATCGGGGCAACGCTGGATTGAGATCAATTTGTCGCGGCAACGGCTGTTTGCCTGGGAGGGCGATCGCCCCGTCTACGCCATTCTCGTCTCGACAGGGAAAGCCGCCACGCCCACCCCCACGGGTACCTTCGCCATCCAAACCCGTCATCGCTCTGCCCGGATGCAAGGGTATGACTACGATGTGCCAGATGTGCCTTACACCATGTATTACCATCGAGGCTACGCGATTCATGGCGCTTACTGGCATCATCGGTTTGGTACGCCCGTGAGTCATGGTTGTACCAATGTCGCCGTCAACCACGCCCGCTGGTTATTCAACTGGGCCACAGTGGGAACGCCCGTGGTGGTGCATGACTAAAGATTGGCAACGGGGCGATCGCTTTCTGGAACTGAAGTCGCGCTGGTTTACGCTCCTAGGCGAACATTGGCTCGACCATCAGGGGCAAGCGCTGGAATATTGGCGCGTCGAACGGGCGCATTCAGTCATCGTCTTACCGCTTTGGGGCAACCAAATTTTGCTGCCTGCCCCGATGTATCGTCCCGGCATCGGCACTGCGACCTACGATTTTCCAGGCGGTCGGTTGCCAACGGGTGACTCACCGGAAACTGCCGCGATCGCCATTTTGCAGCGAGAACTAGGCGTGACTACCGACGCGATCGCGGAGCTGACCCCACTCAATCCGGCGGGATGGGCGATTAACAGTTCCTTCTCCAATCAACAGTTGTATGGCTGGGTGGCGCAATTGCAACCCCAATGGACACCCAGCTCACTTGTGGGTTACAGGAGCGCAATCGATGCGGCTGGCATCCATAACTTATTAGGCATCCTGACCTGCTTGCAATGTCGGGCAGTGTTACTAGAATGGTGGGTTGCACAACGGGCCCAACAGGATTCGAACCTGTGACCAACCGCTTAGAAGGCGGTTGCTCTATCCACTGAGCTATGAGCCCCAATTCATGCAATTAACCCAATTTTCCCTTCCTATTTTAGACAAACGTTCGCTAACAAAGAAGCGCCAATTCGGAAGTTCTAAGTTACTCTGAACGTTAGTTCTGATTTTAGGGAGTTTTGCTACTACCATCTGCAAGCCACAGCCTATAAGCTTACAGTATAGTCGTCGCCCTCCCGACAATGTGGTTGAGGTGAGTGAGGAAGCCTTCTAGCCTTGGCATTTCAGCGATCCCCGAAGTTGTCCGCTGGACTCTGGAGCGATCGCCGGATTGGGTTGCGCGATGCCAAAGCCAGCCACCGCAAACACCACCATTGAGGCTAAAGCAGCATCAGATGTGCGTTAGGTGGCTACAACTGAGCCGCCCTGCAAGTAGGTTGAAGGAAACGTTTCGCTTCGTCCCTTGACGGCCTACACCGTTGTCACCGCTCAAGCCGCTGCTTGGTTCAGCGATCGCAAACCCGTCCGACAGGAGTCATTTCGAGTGTCATGTTTATTCTGAAACGTCAGGATGTTGAGATTTCCAGTATTCAGCACCCAAAACGGGATCAACAAATCCCGATCCTGGCTTATCAGGGACAAACCTTTCGCTTGATTAGTGTCTTCAGTGCGGCGCAAGAAGAAGATGCCAAAGCGTTTTGGCGAGATCTGACCGATAACCAGGGGAAAGCCTGCGTGTTGCTCGAAGAGCCAGAACGCTATAGTGTTTGGGGCAAAATTCGGCTCGAACAGTTTGCCCACGAAGCCGATCTCAGTCACGATACGCAGACCAATCCCGCCCTCGTCAAAGGCTGTTTGCTGATGCTGCAAGCCGTCTATATCGATGTTGAGGATTTGCTCGGCAATCGGCAGGCGGGACTCTTTCAAAAAGATCTGGCGGATGTCTTCAAACAATGGCATTTTCCCCAGGCTGAAACGAGTGATGCGGTAAAATCCGTGCTGACGATGGATCCCCTCAGTGCAGCCCATCTTCCCGCTTGGCAAGAACATCATTTGAATACGTTGCTGCAAGAACTGCACCGGATCGGCAAATCCTATTTTGGTAACACCAGCTTTGTCTCGCGGGCGGTAGAAGCCTTACAAGATTTACAAGCCAGCGAAAAGGCGCAGTTTCAGCACTGGTTGAGCCAATCCCCTCTAGGCAAGTTATGGCACT
>JAIXVO010000070.1 GCA_027482985.1 Cyanobacteriota bacterium | reverse complement strand
TCCAACGCCGTCGCCTCCTGAGCCGCACTCAAGGCTAGCAGCAGTTGTTGTTGGGCTTGGCAGCGAATCACTGCCCGCATGGGATAAAGAGGATGAGCCAGTGCCATAAATTCCAACCTAGCGTGTGAAGGATGGAATGCAGTATACCCATCTGGCTGGCTCGGCTCAATAGACGTTAGACAGAATTTGGTTGCCAGCCTAGCTCACAATCAACCCATCTTGGACGCGGATAACCCGCTGGGTTTGGGCGGCAACATCCGGTTCATGGGTGACGATGACAATCGTGATGCCCTGCTGATTCAGTTCCGTGAGCAGGTGCATGACTTCTTGCGACGTTTCCGTATCGAGGGCACCGGTGGGTTCATCCGCCAGCACCAGGGCGGGACGATTCACCAGAGCGCGGGCGATCGCCACCCGTTGTTGTTGCCCCCCTGAGAGTTGGCTGGGGCGATTGTGCAGGCGATCGGCTAAACCGACTCGGTCCAATGCGGCGATCGCGCGTTCCCGTCGGCGGGAGCGGGGAATATTGGCATACACCATCGGCAACATGACATTTTCGAGCGCTGTAGACCGCGCCAGCAGGTTGAATTGTTGAAATACAAAGCCAATGCGTTGATTGCGAATGTAAGCGAGTTGGTCGTTATCCAACGTGGTGAGGTTGCGCCCTTCGAGGACGTAATAGCCATCGGAGGGGCGATCCAGACAGCCGATGAGATTCATCAGCGTCGATTTGCCAGACCCGGAAACCCCCATAATGGACACATATTCGCCCGCCTCGATCGCCAAATTGATGCCCTTCAACACGGGCACCGTGACTTCTCCCAGTTGGTAAGTTTTACGGATGTCTTCCATCCAGATCATGGTTGCCATACATTACAGCGGGATGAGGACAGTGAGTAGCCAGCGGCACTCTGGTGGTCAAGTACAGCCTCTCTGCTTTACGATAGCGAATTGCGATCGTGGAGCGGGGGCAGTCAGTTCCCTGACATCCACCAGAAGCCGTGTAATTTACAATTTCTGACACTGATTCACACGTTAGACTAATCACTTTAACCGCAAGCGCCGGATGTTATGAAAATTCTGCTGGTCGAAGATGATCAGAGTACGGGGGAGTTCCTCACGTCTGTCTTGACGGCCCATCGCTACACCGTCGATTTAGCCAGGGATGGGCAAACCGGGTTAGAACTCGCGAATCTGTGGCAGTATGACCTGATTCTGCTGGATGTAGAACTGCCGCGCTTAGATGGAATGAGCGTGTGTCGCCAACTGCGGAGTCAGGAAGTAGTCACCCCGATTTTGATGCTGACGGCCAAAAGTTTGAATCACGACATTGTCACTGGGCTGGATGCGGGAGCCGACGATTATTTGATCAAACCCTGTGAACCCGCCCAACTGCTCGCTCGGATGCGGGCGTTGTTACGGCGGAGTCGCAATGTCAGTGCGACCCTATTAACTTGGGGCGAATTAAGCCTCGACCCAGCCTCGGCGCAAGTGCTGTTACAGGCTCAACCCGTGGTCTTAGGTCCGAAGGAATATAACCTGCTAGAGTTATTTCTGCGGAATCCACAACGGATTTTTAATCGCAGCGCCATTCTCGACAACCTATGGACCGCAGATGATTTTCCGACAGAGAACGCCGTCACCAACCTGATTAAAGATTTACGCCGCAAACTGAAGGTTGCTGGCATGACCGAGGATCTGATTGAAACGATCTACGGCTTAGGCTATCGGCTCAAGAGTGAGCCGCGGTCGGAGGAAGAGCATCCCCTCGAAGCGGCGATCACGCCGGAGCGATCGCAGCAGGCGGCGGGAGTGGCTTCGATTAACCAACTGGCGGAACAGTTTCGCGCCTCCCTGGAGCAACGGCTCACAGGGCTGGTACAAGCCGTGCGATCGCTGCAAACTGGGAGTTTAACCAGCACCCAACGCGACACCGCGCGCCAGGAGTCTCATCGGCTGGCAGGGGCGCTGGGCATGTTTGGTTATACTCAGGGCACCGACACCGCCCGGACGGTAGAACAACTGTTGTTAACCACGACTCCCACGGCGGCGCAGATGGAGCAGGCACTCGACTTGCTGGCGACCTTGCAACAGGCGATCGCCCAGCCCCCGCCCCCGCCCCCGCCCAATCTGCTGATCAGCCCAGACGCAGCCGCGCCCCAAGTGCTGTTGATTGACCCTGGCTCAGTCTGGATAGATTGGTTACAGCAAGACCTCCGGCAACCGCACTTGACCTTACAGGTGCGATCGCCGACGCAAATCATGCAGACTCCGCTGACGACAGCCCCGGCCGCTTACCTGGTCACCTGGCAAGCGGCCACTCCCACCCCGGCGGAGATCAGTGTAGTGCAAACCTTAACGGCACAGTTTCCGACTGTGCCCTTCCTCGTTCTGGCCAGCCAAGATACGCTCATGAACCGAGTCACCGCCGCGCAGTTAGGCTGTCATCGGTTTCTCGGTGCGCCGGGACAAGCGGCTCGCGTCTGGGAGGCGATCGCCCAGGTGACGCAATGTGCCCTAGTCACCAAGGGGCAACAACAACTGGCAGCGACCGTGATGGTCGTGGATGACGATCCACTGATTCTCAGCACCATGACCGCCCTCTTGCAGCCCTGGGGCTTAAAGGTGATTGAGGTGGCAAACCCGGAACAGTTTTGGGACATTCTGACCCAAACCCATCCCGATCTGCTGGTGCTGGATCTGGAACTCCCAACGTTTAATGGGATTGATCTATGTCGGGTGGTGCGCCAAGATCCCTGTTATCATCATTTGCCAATTATCGTGATCACAGCACATCGGGAGGCGATCCAGGTGCAGCGGGTGTTTGAAGCAGGAGCCGATGATTTGACCTATAAACCCATTGTGGGGTCAGAATTAGTGACGCGGATTGTGACTCGCATTGAACGCGGTCGCTTACAGCAACAGCTGGAGCAACTTCAGCAGCAACAACGGGAAACGTTGGAACAAGAGTCGCGAATCGATGCCTTAACCCAGATCGCGAATCGACGGCGGTTTGATGAGTTTTTGGCACGGGAATGGCACTATCACGGACAAGCCCAAGTCAATCTTTCTTTGATTCTGAGCGATGTCGATTATTTCAAGCAATTCAACGATCGCTACGGGCATCTGGCGGGAGATGCGTGCCTTAAACAAATTGCTCAGGTGCTCCAGGCTTGTGTCAATCCAGCGGCAGATTTAGTCGCGCGGTATGGAGGCGAGGAATTTGGCATCATTTTGCCGAATACTGATTTGAATGGAGCGTTGCGCGTTGTCCGGCGCATGCAACAGGCGATCGCTAGTTTAGCCATTCCCCATGTGGAATCTGCCGTCAATCCGTGCTTAACCCTATCGCTGGGAATTACGGGCACCATTCCCACAGCCGATCAAACTCTTGCGGCTTTAGTTGAGACGGCTGATGCCGCCCTCTATGCCGCCAAAGAACGCGGTCGCAATACCTACTGCCTCTATCCCTTATGACCACCCTGTTGCCAGTCTCATGGTTTCCGCTTGCTGCTGCGCTTCAGCGCTCCGCAGTCGCAGGAGGAGGATGGGGTCGCGATCGCGGCTCGCCGCCAGACGGGACATTCTGTCGCTTTAACTCAGCCGCCCCTGGGCAGCAGTTCATGATTTCCGACAAATTTTTGCAATTTTTTCACGGTTGGTGAGTGCATGGCAGTTCCTCGTCGCGATCGCTTAATGGGCAAGGTGCCCCTGCATTGGGTACTGGCTGTGCCGTTTGTGCTCCTGACGACGAGCGCCGTGGGTTTAGTCGGGTGGCTCTCTTACCGCAGCGGCCAAAAATCAGTGGAGAACATGGCCTATCAGCTGTTGCAGCAGGCTTCTCAGCGGGTCAGCGATCGCCTCACGGTCTATCTCCAAACGCCGCAACAAGTCGTCGCCGCCCATCGCTTAGCCGCCACCCAGGGTCTGGTGAATTTACAAAACCCGCAACAGGTGAATGCTCGACTGTGGCAGGCATTTACTCTGACCCCCTGGCTGAGTGGCAATGTCTATCAGTCGGTACAGGGCTGGCAAGTGGGCTATGGCCGCTTGCAAAGTCGCGAGTTGACCCAACTGGCCTCCCGCTTAAGCGGCGAACCCTTACCCAACAATCTGATGCTGGCGCAACGGATCGATCAGTCTGGCACCTCGCAACAAACTTTCTCCCTGGTAGATGGGCAGGGTAACCCGACGCGCACCGTGTTTCGGGTGACGAATGATGTGCGGCGCACCCCCTGGTATCAACAGGCGCAGGCATCTCCCCAACAAGCCTGGTCGCCGATTTTTGTGTACCAAGTGGCACCGACGCTGGGGATGGTCGCC
>JAIXVO010000302.1 GCA_027482985.1 Cyanobacteriota bacterium | reverse complement strand
TCATCTTCATGCGCTTAGGTAAACAAGGACGCTCGGCCACCGGACAGTGAATCAACTTCGGCGCTTAGAACAATACACGCAAAAACGCCCCACTGAGGTGTTGCTTGTCTCGGCGGCGATCGCGGGAGAACCCGATCAAATCATGATCTTCAAAGGGTTCTCCAGTTCCTTGATGCGACCCACAGCGTTTGATCCGGATATCCCCGTCCTGCCGGAGCATGCCGTGATTGTACAGATTGATCGCTTGCGGAGTCCTTACATCCCGGATCAGCCCCAGTACATTCAAGCGGGGCTGACCTGGGAGCAAATGGAACTTCATCTACATGAAGTTCACGTGTAATTTTGCTAATCCACGCCGGATGGAATTCTGTCCATCAGTAGAATCACTGGCGTTCGGAATTTGTTTTGCTTGAGGCAACTGTAATTTCGCTGAAGACGGGATTTCCCCCTGCCGACAGCGAGGCTGGTTCTACTGGGCAGAATTGGTTTTGGTGACGCATGACCACTCCCACTGAGATGGGTCATTTTGTTTCGGCTCAATCCACACACAGTCGCAATTTTTTCGATTGAGGCGATCGAATCATTAATTTTTGTCTGATATGTATCCGTTTTGCGGGTTTCAGGCAAGATATAGGCGGATTTGCCGATCGAAATTAATATTTTTTATTAATAAGGTGCTATCTTCCATGTGTCTAGTGTGTGGAGTGGTCTATGGTTTCGTCAGCAATTAAACCCCAGGATATGATCAGCGCCGCCGTCAAGAGCACGCTGCCGCCCGAACCGTCTACAACGTCCGCTGCGCCAGCCGCTTGGGGCACGCTCCACTTACCCGAAAGTCGCTTGTTTGGGACAGACGGCATTCGCGGTAAAGCGGGGGATTTACTGACAGCTCCCCTCGCCATGCAAGTTGGGTTTTGGGCCGGGAAAGTATTGCAAGACGATGCCAACCAGATTGGCCCCATTGTGATCGGGCAAGACTCTCGCAACTCCAGCAGCATGTTAGCGATGGCACTCTCCGCCGGGTTGACTGCTGCAGGCTTAGAAGTGTGGGATTTGGGGCTTTGTCCCACTCCGGGTGTCGCCCATCTCACCTCCACCACCGACGCGATCGGTGGGGTGATGATCTCCGCCAGCCACAACCCCCCCGAAGACAACGGGATCAAGTTTTTTGGCGCGCATGGCAGTAAGCTATCCCTGACCCTCCAAGAGCAAATCGAAACCGCACTCCGGGGGCAATGGCGATCGCCCCACACCACCGCTCATTGGGGACAACACTATCACCGTCCTGAATTGCGCCAGGTTTACCAAGCCTCCCTGCAAGACACCCTCTTAGCTGATCAAACAGCCGCACTGCCCTTGCAAGGATTGAAGGTAGTCTTAGATTTAGCCTGGGGTGCAGCGGTCGAACTAGCTCCTCTGGCCTTTGCTGCCCTCGGTGCAGAAGTCATTTGCTTACATGACGCTCCCGATGGCGATCGCATTAATGTCAACTGCGGTTCCACTCACCTGGGTCAACTGAAAGCTGCCGTGGCGGGTGCCAAAGCCGATTTAGGCTTTGCCTTTGATGGCGATGCCGATCGCGTCTTAGCCGTCGATGCCAGCGGTCGGTCGGTCGATGGCGACTACATTCTTTACCTCTGGGGCTGTGCGCTGCAACAACGTCAGCAGTTACCCGGCAATGCGATCGTGGCGACGGTCATGTCCAATCTCGGCTTTGAACGCGCCTGGGAAAAACAGGGCGGCACCCTCATTCGCGCTGCCGTCGGCGATCAGTACGTCCATGCCGAAATGTTGCGTCACGGTGCCATGTTGGGCGGCGAACAATCCGGGCACGTCCTCTGCCGTCACTATGGCGTGAGTGGGGATGGCCTGCTAACCGCACTACACCTGGCGGCATTAGTCCAACAATCGGGCGGTTCCCTGACCACCCTGATCGACCAAAGTTTCCAAACCTACCCACAGTTGTTGAGAAATGTGCGCGTGGAAGATCGGACCCGCCGCTTGAGCTGGCAAGACTGCGAACCCGTCCAAGCTGCGATCGCCCGTGCCGAAACCGCGATGGGGAATCAAGGCCGCATCCTCGTCCGCGCCTCTGGTACCGAACCCGTCATCCGCGTCATGGTGGAAGCCGAAACCGAAGAACTCGTGAATCACTGGACAGAATCTCTGGTGGCGACGGTGCAGATGCATTTGGCGGGGTGAGGGAGAAGCGGGAGGGGAAGGAAGTCAGGAGTCAGGAGTCAGGAGTTAGGCTTCAACCTGATTTCCGAAGGCTCTATTGGAACTCACTGATATCCTTAGCTTTCGCCCCATTCTTAAGCCGCAGGGATCAACTGAACAGAGTGAGCTTGAATTATTTACAACCCGTGATTCTGTAGGGGCATCCCTTGTGGGTGCCTCTACACTCGGAAATACTGTTTGTGTGAGCGATCGCAGGATTGCGAATGATGCAGGTTAGAAGGTCAGAGCCAGTCTGCGACGAACCAACAGTGCTTTAGCCTTCCTCCTATCTTCCTGCGCCCTCCGGCTGTTCTCCTGACTCCTGACTTCTATCTCCTTCCTCTTCCTCCCTCTTCCTCCCTCCCCCTCCCTGTGATCCCCTCGTTCACCCTGGGCATTCTAAGGATGTGAGAAATCGAGAGATGTGTGAGACTGAAAGAGTCATCAGGCTGAAGGTATCAAGAATGTCACAACTCTGAACTATTCCTGATACCATGCAAAAAACTCAGTGCATCACGCCCAAATCAAGGGGAGATTCCGCAATGCGGTTAGGACAGGAACAGGGCTTTGGACAGGATTACGAGCGGTGCTTTGATGAACTCAACCGGGCGATCGCGCAGTTGGGTGGTCAGGCTGATCCGGCCCAACTTTCTACGACAGCCGAACTGATCATTCAAACCATGTCGGGGCCGTGGCGCTATTTCCACACGCCGGAACATATTTTTGAGGTGGGTGAATCGGGCGATGCGATCGAGGTGCTGTCTGCCCTATTTCACGATCTGGTGTATGTCCAGGTGGATCAGGGCGTGAGCGTCAATATCAGCCGTTATATTGCGCCCTTTGTCAAAGAAATTGGCGGTCAATTGGTGATTTTGGAGCGGTGGCAACTGCCCAATGACCCGATCTTTGAGATGATCACGCAGATTTTTGGGTTTGGGCCGGGGCAGACGCTCTTACCCGTGGCGGGTCAGAACGAATATTTGAGTGCCGTAATTGCTGGGAAGTGTTTGGAACATGCCCTGCCGCTGAGTGTGATTGCCGAAATCGCCGCCTGCATTGAAGCCACGATTCCCTTCCGCCCCCCGGCCCAGACAGGACAATACGCCAGCGATCGCCTCTATGAGCGGCTGGCAAAAGCGAACCAGGACTTTAGCCTAGGCTGGTCGGAAGCGGCGGTTCATGCTACCGTCAAGCGGGCGATTCGGCTGGCGAATCGGGATATCGAGAACTTTGCCTATGAATCCTCAGCCGAGTTTCTGTATAACACCTGGAATTTGATGCCCGAAACCAATCATGACCTGACCAGTGCCAACGCTTATACCGTTTCCGGGTTTCGGGCATCGTTGCAAAAAATGGAAGGATTTATGAACTTCCTCAAGCCGGAATTGGTGTTTCAGCGCTATCAGGATGAACCCTACCCCGAACTTTATGACACGTTGATTCGCCGGACGCAGAAGAATCTGGATGTGGCGCGGTTGTATTTGGGTAGCAAATTGCTCTCGATCGCCGTGATTGAAGCCCTCTCGCAACGGATTGGGCAGGATATTCCCCTGGCCACCATGATGGGTGAGTTGCCCGGTCGCGGGCTAGAGATTGCCCAATTGGAAAACTTTTTGCCGGAACTGGCGACCCCTTACATTCCCGAAACTGACCTGGAACGGGAAGTTTTGGATTTGCTGGAGATTGGGCGATCGAAGTCGTCTACCTACGATGTCAAAAATTCACCCGTCGCCACCTTCATCATCAAATCCATCGGCTTCCCGGAAACCCGCCGCTTACTCCTGCAAGCCAAGGAGTTCTTTAAGCGCAACTTGGCGGCAGAAGAATTCTTGGCCCTGTGCGATCGCTCTACCGTCGAAATTATTGTCCGCGCGGTGCTACAAGTGTTTGAAAGCCGCAAGCTGGCAATGGCGGGGCATTTAACCGAACGGTCGATAGGAGCCAAAGTTTAAGCATAAGATTGGTAAGAAGCATCAATCACCGCGAGTTTGGTTGCTGTGGCGGTTTGCTAATACGCCTGTAACTAGGGAGCAAATCGCCAGCGTTGTATAGATTTTTCTTATCGATACAACGCTGGAAAGAACCTTTAATTTTCACTGACTCTTCAAAGTACTTGTTTTAAGTTGCAGAAAAAATAAATTTTCAGGTATCGCGATCGCGCGTTGTTGCTCAACCATTAGCATTGGCTTGTTGAAGTTGTAACTTTTGCCTGCAAATTTGGGAGTTCCCCCATTTTGCATGGTCTCGCAGGGAGCACTACCCAAAAACTTTTCCATGCGAGGACAACTATGAAACGCCTAAAACCTATTGGCTGGCTTACTGCTGGTGTGACAGCGATGCTTGGCTGCACAGTACTTGAACAATCGGCACAAGCCGCACTGTTTGTTGAAAGCTTCAAATCAAGCACATCCTTAGTGGGGGGCTTAGGGCAAGCAGACAGTTTAATTGCTGGGACGAATCTGGCGAGCACTGGTTCGAGTTTGTTTGATGTCATTAACCTGTCTAATGCACCAAACCAAGGTG
>JAIXVO010000705.1 GCA_027482985.1 Cyanobacteriota bacterium | reverse complement strand
GCGTTGCTGCATGGCTTCGTCTAACTGGGCGGGGAGAAATTTTTCCAGGCGGAGAATGATGAACCATTCGCTGAGGTGGGTGGGCGGAATGAGTTGACCGGGTTTGCTGGTGGTCAACAGTTTGGCGATCGCGGGATGGGGGACACCCAATTCCACGGGACCGAGGAGTCCACCCGTTTCGGCTTCTGCACCCTGAGAATGTTCCCGCGCCAGTTTGTCGAAGGTTTCCTCGCCCTCCTGAATCCGGAAGTAGAGTTCCTGGGCAGTGCCAATATCCTGCACCCGGATGAGGGAGTAAATGACGCGATCGAGTTTGGCTTTGCGTTCGAGAAAGTAGTGTTCGAGTTGATGCGACCAGTGGGTGCGCTTATACCGTTCCAGGCGCAAATTGCGAGTGACAACGGGTTCTAGCTGTTCGCGGGTGAGTCCTTGTTGGGCTAACCAGGCTTGCACATCGGCTTCGGTTTTGAGTTGCTGCTGCTGGTAAAACTGCTGGCAAGCTTGCAAGGTTTCTTCCGGGGTGAGTTCAATACTGGCGAGGGCTTGTGCGATCGCCAGTTCGCGCACCAGTTGAGGCAGCACGCCATATTGCTTGAGGGCAGTCATCAGACCCTCGAAAGTCCCGGCGCGATCGCGTAAATCGGTCAGCAAAGAGGGTGCTGTCTGCTGGCTGTCAACCCGATCAGGCAATGGTGTGACTTCTGAAGTCGGAACGGGAGTAGAACTTATCATGCTTGGCATTCAGGCAAACTTTCCTCAGTTTAATCGAAGTACTTGACCACAAGGGCGATTGAGCCAGGAGATAAAAACGCGATCGCACTCACATAGGAGCGCGATCGCGATGCGCAGGAAAGGAACTTTAAATGTTGCCAATGGCGCGATCACGGCAGATTGACTCAGGGCGGATGATCATTCGCCCCTACGATCCAAATTTGAGGTGCCACGGTTGCCATCTCAATTGGGATGAACCGGGGGCAATCGCGCGATCGCGGTTAAACCATCCCGGCGAAATTGACGAAGGCATTGCTCGTCAAGGTGTTAGCTTGCACTTCAATCAGCGTTGCTAACACCGCCTGACTGCTCTGGAGCGAAATCAGAGTGTTATTGGCGTTGCTGCCGCTGCCCTGCGTGATGCGCAAATCGGCAAAGGTGAGGCCACTCAAGCCGATGCGATCGCCTTCACTCAGGTTGAGATCGCGAATCGTATCGCTGCCGCCGCCTGCTTGTAACACGAAGAGATCCGCGCCACTGTTGCCGCCGACGACATCGTTGCCTGCCCCGCCAATCAGGGTATCGTTACCCGCCCCGCCGCGCAGGGTGTCGTTGCCGCTCAAGCCGCGCAGCACATCGTTACCGCCCTGACCGTTGATCACATCGGCGGAATCATCGAACCCGCGAATGGTGTTATTCAGGTCGTTCAGGAAAGTGGTGGTGTTGCGGTTGAAGATTTGGTCGAAGTTCCAATTGGCATTGAACACATCGAAACTGTCGCGCAGAGTGGTGTCGCCATCAAACAGGATGTTACCCAGATTGACGCTGGCTCCAGTGGCCTGAGTTAGATTGTCGATCACCTCTAGTTGCGTGTTCTTCAGCAGGACTTGCGTGGTTGCCCCTTCAAAGGAGACGCGCAAATCATTGCCTTGTTGGGTTAGCAGGAGGTTGGTGGCGGTGAGTCCAGTGCCGCGAAATGTGAGGGTGTCGGCTTCCGCGATCGCGGTGGCAGTGGGAAAGGTGCCTGTCCCTACACCCTGAAAGTTAGTAATCGTGGTGCTGCCATCACCCTTGTCGATCAAGAAGGTGCGTTGACCACCGCGCGGATCGAGGTTGAGGGGGGTAGGCAGTTCCAGGATGACAATTTCGGTGTTGTCGATCGCGGGGGGGCGACCGATGGAGAACGGATAGTTATTATCATTCGCCACCAAAATCGTTTTGCTGTCCAACACCAGCACATCTTCGATCGTTTGGAATGGCATCCGGTAAGTCGTGCTGCCATCCCGATTCAGGTCATTCGGGTCGGCAATATTCAGCAGATCGGCAATCAGCACTTTCTCCACAAAGCCGCTGGCATTCTGCTTTGAGAAGTCCACTTTGTAAATCCGCTTGAACTGTGCCCCCGCTGCCTGCCCGTTATCCCGCTCAATCACCAGGTATTCGTTGTCATTGATGACCGTGAAATCCCCGATCGCGTTGGCGGTGTTTTCCAGCTTGTAGTAGCCCACCAGCTTTTCGTATTGGCGAGCGGCTACATCAAATTGGTAAATCCGCAGCGCTCCGGCGGGATCACCGACAACCGTGCCTTCCAGGAGAGGGAAGAGTTTGGTTTGGGTGGGATTGATCGCCATCCCTTCAAAGCCCTGAGAGCGGTTCAGGTTCGCGACGATCAAATCGCCGTAGTAGGGCTGGTTGGGGTTGAGCCAGTAGGGGGAATTCAGGTTGCCGTTGGGGTTGGCATACCCGGTGCCAGCCAGATAATCGTTGACAATCACCGATCGCCCGGTGCGGGAGAAGTCGGTGAAGAACCCATCCACACCCAGGTCGATCAGTTGGCGATACTCTGCCGTGGGGTCGCCGTTGTAGCTGGCGGGTAGGAAGAACGGCTCATTCCGCAGGGTGTAGGCGTGTACCAGTAAACCCGCTTTGTGCGCGTCTTGAATCAACGTGGTGGGCAGTCCCGTGATGCGATCGCCATCGCTGATCACGCCATCGCCGTTCAGGTCGTCGGGTTGGCCGTCGCCATTGCGATCGACGGTAGACAGAGGCACGATCCGCTGTTTGTTGGGGCCAATCCCGGTGGCGTATTGGGCGATTTCTGCCAGTCCCGTCGGGGTAGACAGATCGGTATAGGTGCGGGTGTCGCCACTGAGGACGAAATCGTAAGGTCTACCACTGCCGCCAAACAGTTGGATCAGCGGAATATCAATGCCAGCAGCGGGCATCAACACAGTGTTGAGTTGTTTCAGGTTGCCCACTTCAAACGACTGAATGAAGACGCGGGACGGGTCAGTAAAGGTGTTGGCGACCAGGGTATTGACCAGAATTTGGCTGGTGTTGCGGTTGATCGGCTCCCCCGTGACCAATCTGCCATCCCCGGCAAAAAAGCTGGGATGCTTGGTTTCGGGGTAGAGGCCAATCTTGCGCCCCGTGTCGGCTTCGACTTCTTTCACCAGGGCAATCACTTCCGCCAGGGTGGGCACTTTCAGCCCATCTTTGTCGAAGGCGGTGCTGCGGAGAGCCGGGAGGCGCTCGATCGCGTTCAACGTTTTGATTTCCGCCAGGGTGAAGTCTTCTGCCCACCAGCCCCCAATCAGGTTGCCATCCAGCCGCTTCACAGTGAGGCGATTGGCAAATTCGGGACGCAGATAAACATCGGTACTGGTGTCAGTGGTGTTCAACACGGGATTACCGTTTGCATCCCGGCGAATAGTGCCATCCGCATTCAGTTGCACGACTGCCAGCATCGGCTCATGGCGGGCAATCAAGACCCCATCTCTGGTGACGACTAAATCCGGCTCGATGAAGTCCGCGCCATCCGCGATCGCTTTTTTGTAAGCGGCGAGGGTATGCTCTGGGCGATCGCCACTTGCGCCCCGATGTCCCAACACCAGCGGCGTTTGACCTTGCAGCGTGTTGAAGTCGGGTTTACTTAGAACACCCGGATCTTGGGGCGATCGCACAAACGCACCCGTAATTTGATCGCGGACTAAATCACCTGTGCCGGGGAAATCGGTAAAGTAGCCATCTACCCCCAGTTGAATGAATTGGCGATATTCCAACTCTGGATTGTTGTTGTAGTTGGAAGCCAGGAACCGACCTTCGTTGCGGAAGGTATAGGCATGGACGAACAACCCT
>JAIXVO010000155.1 GCA_027482985.1 Cyanobacteriota bacterium | reverse complement strand
CATGTGGAAGGAGCAGAAACCATGCTTAGAAAATCGCTCAAACTGCCTGCTGGTCTGCTGGTATCAATTGCCCTCACCCTGACTGGCAGTTTGATGACCACCAGCGCGATCGCTGCTAAACCCGCTGATCCCACTCCTGCCAGCACCACCTCAACACCCAAAGCTCCCACTTCCAGTGCGGCCTTAATGGAGGCATTAAAATTAACGGATCAACAAAAGAATGACATTCGCGTAATTCGATCCAATCGCACGAAACAAATTAATCAAATTCTGGATGCGGATCAAAAAGCCAAGTTTGAACAAGCTCGGAAAGCGGGTAAGCCTTTAGGGGAAGCGTTGAAAACTTTGAGTCTGAAGCCTGCCCAAAAAACTCAAATCCTGGCGATCGTGAAAGCCTCAGCGGACAATATCAAGGCCAAGCTGAATCCAGCTCAGTTGAAAGTCTTGAATGATTACATGAAACGCAATCAAGCAGTGGGGGCTGCTGCTGTTGAGTAAATTACCCTGGCGGTGAGACCGCGATCGCCAATCTTGCCGTCTTGCCTTCTGCGATCGGTTACATCCGACAATTGACCCAAACCCCTGCTTGACTGACACAGTTCCACCACAGGTTGGGTTGACCATCGTGAAACTCAACGCCAAGACCGACGAAAGAATGGGTCGTGCAAAAGCTTTGTCAGGCAAGCAGGGTGCTGGGCAACGTTCGCCGCCAGTCGGCCTGGATTGAATGGTGCTGCCATTTGCATAGCTTATGCAAACAAGCGAATTACTCATGAATGCGGCCATCGGGTAAGGTCATGCCTTTGAGAATGGCACCCGTCATTTTCACCATGATGCGATCGCTGGTGCCAATTTTGGCATCAGTAAGATCGGCTCCGGTCAAATCTGCTCCACTAAAATCGGCACCAATCAGGTTGGCACCCCGCAAGTTGGCCTGCCGGAGATTGGCTTGCAATAAATTGGCGCGAAACAAATTGGCTCGTTCCAGATTGGCACCATTGAAATTGACCTTGTGCAAAAACGTATCACTGAGGTCAGCATGGCTCAGGTTGGCGTTGCTGAGGTTGCGATTGGATAAATCTTTTTCGCTTAAATTGGCACCCTGCAAATCGACCCCACTCATGTCGGGGTAAGGGGACTTGGGCGGCGGCGGACTCTGGTAACTGGGCGAATCGGTAGGAGTGGCCGCTGCTCGATAATACGCCTGGTAAGCGGCATAGGGATTGGCGGCAGGGGCAGACTGGGCAGGGGGTGCATTCCGCTCCATGTCAGAACGGGAATTGGTGTTCGTCGAATTGGGTTTGGGTTGATAAGCTCGGTAATCGGTCTGTGGCGGTGGGGTGGCAGGCGGCTGATAGGGCGGTTGCGATCGCTCAGTCGGTCTGCCATAGCCATAGCCATTCGACTGTCCGGTCTGAGATTGCCCCGTTTGGGATTGCCCATTCTGAGACTGTCCATTGGGCGATCGCTCAGTCGGTCTGCCATACCCGTAGCCATTTGATTGTCCCGTTTGGGATTGCCCATTCTGAGACTGTCCGTTGGGCGATCGCTCACTCGGTCGGTTGTAAGGATCATAGGAATAGCCATGGGACTGTCCAGTCTGGGATTGTCCGGTATGCGACTGTCCAGTTTGAGACTGTCCAGTTTGGTTGGAGTAGCCCGTCGTCCGGTAAGGGTCTGATCGTCCTGATGGCGATTGCTGGGATGGCGATCGCTCTGGTGGTGACGACTGTTGTCCCGAAGTGCTGGTCTTGCCCTGCTGTTGGTAATGCTGATGGGGGCGCGGGTAGGGCTGGTAATAATGCCGGCGCGATTGACTCGTGGTTTGCGCAGTGCGAGCTTGGACTTTGGAGCGATACGCCCGGAGTTGATCGCGCGCATGGTTCAGCTCTTTCATTTTTTCTTGAGCTTCGGCCACGCGGGCGGGTTCTTCATGGGCAACGCGGTCAGGATGCCAGACTAAAACCAAGTCTTTATACGCCTGGTTAATCTCTTCTAAAGAGGCACCAGGCTTAAGTCCTAGCAGTCGATAGCATCGCTCCAAATCGCTCATTTGTACCACAATAGCACCATTTCCTCGCGGGAACTTCTGCGCCTGACCCTAAAAGCGTAGGGACGCTGGCAGTCAACGTCCCTCAACTGATTTCACTCAATACTATCTAAATTCATTGGACTATATCCCAACTCACTCTGGGTGAGACCTGTAGAAAAGCTTAACGAATGAACTCAGGCGCTTTTGATCAAAGACATTCCCTGGATGGGTTTAGCATTCGGCAACTGACCGCTGAGCGATCGCCCAACCTAGGGCCGAATGCCAAACCCCTACAAAGTGGGGTTTCACGTCCCTCAATAGTTTAATTAGGCAACTGTCCGGGCGAGCAGGACAGGGCAATTGGCGTAAACGCGCACATAGTCAGAGAGGGAGGTGCCCAGGAGTCGATCCAGATCGGGTAAGCCTTTGGCGATGGAGGGACGGCGATCGGGTGAACCCAGCATCAACAAATCGGTTTGATTTTCTTCTGCCAGTTTGCAAATCAGCTCGCCAGGTTTGCCAGTGGCGGAAATACATTGATAGACCACGCCCATCTTCTTGGCTTGGGCGATCGCTTCTGCCAGGGCTTCATCCTTCTCGGCCTCGGCTCCATACTTGGGTTCTTCTTTGCCAGAGGGTTTGGCATCCACATGGACGAGGGTAAGTTGACTGCCTTTAATATCTTTCAGCAGAAATAAAGCCAGGTCTAGACACTTCTTCGCGGAAACGGATTTATCGATCGCCACCATGATCCGTTTAATTTTGCGGACATAAATGTCATCCTTGACTAGCAACATGGGGCGCGATGAGAGTTGGAACACGTACTGGCTGACGGAGTTCTCCAGAATCGAAATAATCCGGGTTAAGCCCCGTGATCCCATGATGATCAGATCCGCGTCGATTTCTTCTGCCACTTTGACCACCACATCTTTGGGATCACCTTGCCGCAGCATGGCATTGACGTGGTTGGGGTCTAAGGCCAGGGATTGGATCGCCCCTGCGAGTAGTTTGCCGCCTTCTTCCCATTTTTCGGTCATCGCATCGGTTGTGACCTGGGGCGACACCACATGCAACACGGTGACTTGAGCCCGTTGGATGGACGGAATTTCCATCAGGGTTTTCAGCATTTCTTCTGAGTGCCCCGTCCCAGAATCGGCTAAGAGAATTTTTTCTATCATGGTGTTGCCTCATTTTGCATCATTAAAATTTCCCGCGATCGCATGGATCACCACAACTGCCAAAATTGGTTTTGAGTCAACGCTTTCAGCCAGCATCACTCCGCCTGAAGGCCAACCCATACTATTAATAACTCCATCCCCTGCGCGGCTCAATTGGATGGTTTGGGAATCCATAATTCGTCACAATCAACTGTCCCCTGGCGATCGCAACCCCGCCAGGAGAAGGCGATAATGCTAGCGGTTCACTATGTTCTCGATACCATGACTGACATTTTCGATTCCCCCCAACTCCCACCCACCGCCGCCATTACTCCCTTCAACCCCACTGACACAACGGGCTGGTTTAGTTATCCAGTGACCGCCCATCCCCACCACACGGATTTTGCGGGCATCGTTTGGCATGGCACCTACATTGCCTGGATGGAGGAAGCCCGCATTGAGTGCTTGCGCAGTATTGGCGTGGCCTTTGCTGATCTGGTGGCGCTGGGGTGTGACCTGCCCGTGGTGGAATTGGCGGTGCGCTATCATCAATCGATTCGGATGGGGCAAACGGCGATCGTCAAAACCCGCATGAGCGATATTTCCGGCGTTCGCATTAACTGGGATTACCAGATTCAATCCGCCGATGGGCAGGAACTCTATGTCACCGCTCGCATCACCCTGGTTGGGGTGGACATCGCCAAGGGCAAAATCATGCGGCAATTACCCGTGCCGGTAAAGGATGCCCTGCTGAAACTGGCAGAGTCTTAAGAAATTTTGCTCATTTCCCTGACTCATTCCAATTCCCTCTGTAGTTAGGAATGAGACATTTTGAGCTTTGTGCGAAAGCTTTGTGGGAATGTTTAATGCTACCGAACTATTAATCGAAGATTTTGTGACCAAGCTGAAGGAAGGCTATCGCCGCACCTATGGCGGGTTGAAATCTGATTACGAAGACATCATTGGGTGGGTAGGAGCAATGGCGATGGAGAATATTGCCAACAGTGATGCCCTCTATCACAATGTGGAACACTCGATTCTCGTCACCTTAGTGGGACAGGAAATTCTGCGCGGCAAACACATTCGCGAAGGCGGCGTGTCCTGCGATGACTGGCTGCATTTCATCATTTCCCTGGTCTGTCATGACATTGGCTACGTCAAAGGCGTGTGTCGGCAGGATGGGCACGGGGTTTATGCCACAGGGCGATCGGGCGGCATGGTGAAGTTGGCTCCGGGTTCTTCGGATGCGTCGCTGACCCCGTACCACGTCGATCGCGCCAAGTTATTCATTGATGAGCGGTTTGGCGGGCACAAGCTGATTGATGCCGAAATCATCAAACATAATATTGAACTCACCCGGTTTCCAGTCCCCGCAGCGGAAGACCACCAGGAGACAAGTAATTATCCCGGTTTGATTCGCGCTTCTGATCTAATTGGGCAACTGAGCGACCCGCGTTATCTCAAGAAAATTAGCGCGTTGTACTACGAATTTGAAGAAACGGGAGTCAATCAAGCCCTGGGCTACCATCATCCCGGCGACTTGCGGAAGAACTATCCCAAATTTTATTGGCATGGCGTTTATCCCTATGTGCAAAATGCGCTGGATTACCTCTCCCTCACGCAGCAGGGGAAACAAATTATTGCGAATCTCCACTCTAATGTGTTTGTTGTGGAACATGAGGAAGCGATTGTTTAAGCCCTGTGGGTTTCGGCTCCGCAACCCACAGGGATCGAGGGTTTTAGTCCGACTCAATCTGTAGTAGCCGAGGGTTGAGCGGCGCTGGTCTGCGGGTTGGTTCCGTCGCCAGACTGCACCCCGTTTGTGGTCGGGTTTGTTGAGGAACTGTCAGGTTGGCGAGTAGAGATGATCTCGATCGCGGGGTTCGTTCCCGCGACTTCGCGGAGCCCTGACAGTTTGCTAGAACCTGACCCGCTGGATGAACCATCAGCAGCACTCCCATCAATTTTGCTGATGGTGTCTTTCGCCAGTCGTTCGCTGAAGCCCACCACAAACGCGATCGCAAACAGAAAAAAGATTTCCTGCCGCGCCTGGGTACTTTTCCGTTGTTCCAGTTGTTCCCAGCGGGCGATCGAAGTGTCTCCAGTGCCAGTCGTTGCAGGGGTGCCATTGGTCGGCGTTCCGGTGGGGTTAGCGGGGGCGAGGGCGATCGTCTGATTCACCCGATTAGCAAAGGGTAAGCTAACAATTTCCGAATTATAAATCGCCAAGAACAACACCCCAAACGCCGCCCCAATGACCGGTTTAAAGAATCCGAGAAAGAATGGCGTTAATCGATCCTTATATTCTTTGCCATTAAACTGATCAATCACCCGAATTAAAATACTGACGATACTGCCGAGGGTGCCCGCCGCCGCCACCCATAAAATCTGACTCAAAATTTCAGAAACATCATTGTCAAACAATTGGGCAAGAAACTTTTGAATTGCAGTTGGCTTACTATCGACAGTCACTTGATCTAATGCCTGTTGCAGCCTTTTCTGTTCCGCTTCTACCTGTCCTTCGCTGGCATCAGCAGTGGCTCGCTGACGGCGATAATTTGAGAGTTCTTTGGTTAATACGTCTAGTTCTTTTTGCGCCTGAAGTCGCTGATTGACCAGACTGGTTCGTTCTTGCTGACCGATCAGTTCATTGGGACTGATCGCTGAGATTATAGTCTCTAATTTCTGAATCTCTTTTTCTTTGCGAGGAATCCCCCTTTCCTTTCTTTCCATGATATTGGTAACGGCATCGGCTGAGGTTTGCTTCAGATTTTTGAGCTTGATGTCAGTTTCTAGAATCTGCTTATTCAGTTGTTCTTTTAAAGCTGAATAGTTGGAAACAGCCGCATGAGAGCGCGAGACTGAGTATTGAAAAATGGCCAGGGTAAACAACCCGCCGAAGATGATAAAAAAAGAAAAAATTAGCCCATGAATCACTTTGAGCGGGGTGGAGGGAGAGTGCCACGCATAGGAAAATCGTCTGACAATGAGCCGCAATAGGGGTGGATTTTCGTAGCTAATAATTTGTTGCTCCACGGCGAAGCGGATTTGGCGCGAGACTTCAATCCGCGATCGTGAATGGGTCAAACTCAAGACGGCAATTTCCACCGACTCCACCAAATTGAGGAGTTGATGCAAGCGGCGATCGCGCGTGTCTGGTGTTCTGTGGACTAAGCGTTCGATGCGCTGTAACAGTGCGCCTAATTTGCCGACTTCCTGCTGAAAATGGTTATCCAATAGCCGCGCCTGGGCTGTTTCTCCAGCCTGATGAGGCGGCAACTGTTGCAGTTCATGGATGAGTTGTTGGCGCAATTGCTGAATCTTCACAAGCACCTCTGGCTTTAATTCGGAAGCTAGTTGATCTTTCGCTTGTGGGTCTTTCACGTGTGGATTTTTAGGCATGATCAGCGGCTCAACAGTGGGGGCAACAGTAGGAACAATGGTAGGTATACCCTAGTCAAACCAAGGCAAAACTAGGGATACCCGTCGGGGATAAGCAGATCATGACGAATATCGGGATGCCAAAGAATATTTATGCTTTGGCGAAATTTTATCAGGTTTCCCAGAGCGGCTTAGGAGTTTGAAGAAACGTGTTATGCCTGGGGCGATCGTGCTACTTTGAACTGACAGAATTTGCTGAGGGCTGGCGGCTCCTATGAATTGGTGGAAACGGCTGAAGACCAATGCACTGGCTCGCATCGGGGCAGTGATTTTGCTGGTCTTCTATCTGATCGTAATTGCGGCGGAATTTGTGGCTCCCTATGACCCCTACGCCTCCCAACCGGATGGAGCGTTACTGCCACCAGCGCAGGTGTAAAAAAAAAAAAAAAAATCAGGGCAGTTCATCGGTCCTCACGTGTATCCCACCACTCAAGGACCAGTCGATTTGAATACGGGCGATCGCAAACTGCAAGTGGATTTCAGCCAGCCCTCGCCGATTCGATTATTTGTTTCAGGTGATGAATATCGGCTGTTCCAATTGAAGCTGCCCCTCCCCACTCAATTTTCGTTCACCGATCCCAAGTTTGATGAAGTCGAGGTATTCTCTGGCATTCCCGCCAATCTGCATCTGTTTGGGACGATTGGCCCCGGTAAATTCAACTTGATCGGGACGGATGATCAGGCGCGGGATCAATTTAGTCGGTTAGTGTTTGGTGGTCGCATTAGTCTCAGCATTGGGTTGGTCGGGATTATCATCTCGTTCCCGTTAGGCCTATTGGTGGGGGGCATTTCTGGCTATTTTGGCGGCTGGACAGATACCATCCTGATGCGCTTGGTGGAAGTGTTGATGACGATCCCCAGTATTTACCTGCTGGTGGCCTTAGCTGCCGTATTGCCACCGGGTTTGAGTAGTGCCCAACGCTTTTTGCTGATTATTCTGATTACTTCGTTCATTCGCTGGGCAGGACTGGCGCGGGTGATTCGCGGCGAAGTGTTGTCGATCAAAGAACGGGAATTTGTTCAAGCTTCACGAGCCATGGGGGGGCGATCGCTCTACATCATCGTGCGTCACGTCCTGCCCCAAACCGCTACCTATGTGATTATTGCCGCCACCCTCGCCATCCCCGATTTCATTGTGGCCGAGTCTGTACTCAGCTTGATCGGGCTAGGCATTCAGCAACCCGACCCCTCCTGGGGCAATATGCTCTCGATCGCCACTAACGCCTCCATTCTGGTCTTACAACCCTGGCTCATCTGGGCACCCGCCTTGCTGATCATCCTCACCGTGTTAGCCTTCAACCTGCTGGGCGATGGCCTGCGGGATGCGCTTGATCCCCGGAGTTTGCAGCGGTGAGGAAGGGGAAGGAAGGCAGCGGAAGGGCGCGGGAGGGGGAGGAAGGTAAAGGAAGAAGGAAGGTAACGCCTGCCTTCTGACTACTCCATTCCGCTGATTCCTCTGCTCCCGCTCATTCCGCCCCCTTCCTCTCCCCCAAACCGCTGCACCTGTCGATCGCTTGGCAGATACAAAGGATGCATTGGCTGGCCTTGTTTCGTCACCCCGAAGCAGTACAGGTCGGCGACACTGAATAGCGCGATCGCCTGTTGATCTCGACTGTGGAGCGTGCCCCAGTTGCCCCAAGCGAGAATGATGCGATCGACGCGCTGGGCAAATTCGATCAGGGTGCGATCGTTGTCCTGCCCGATGGGATCACCCACTTGGCGGAGATGCTTGGGATGGGGGGTGCGGTAGGCGAACAAATTCACGACCTCAACGGCACCGTAGCCCCACGATCGCGCAAACCCAACACAGCGGCGAATCGTCGGATCATTGACCGTTTCATCTGCCTGACTGGGATTCAGCATGACAAACCCGACTCGCGGCGCGACGGCATCCCATTCCCGCCAGAGCCGGTAGCGATATTGACGAGTGGCATCGAAGAGAGCGGACATGGGCAGGGGGCAGGGGGCAGGAGGCAGAGGGCAGAAGGCAGAAGGCAGGGGAGGGAGGTGAGAATTTTGTCGTAGAGACGCACCGTTAGCGCGTCTCCTGCGGGGTTGTGAAGGGTAATAGAGACTGGGGGGGGAATGGGTTGCGCGATCGCCCCTCACACCTGATCGCCAAATTTGGGCGAGACGTGCCAGCGGCGCATCTCTACGAAGTCCCTTGTTTCTCTTGGCTCCTGTCTCCTAGCTTCTGTCTCCTGTCTCCTCTCTCCTCACCCAATCGGTTGATTACCAGGAAACACTGCATGCACATACTCACTCCCAGATTCGGGAAAACCGCGACGGTAGGCGGCTTCTTCGGGTTGGCCCCAGCCGAGTTGGAGGATGATTTCGAGGGTTTGGCGATGGCCTTGATGACTGAGGCTGGCCCATTCCGATCGCTGCCAGATGCGATCGACATGGACAGCAATGATGGGTTGGTGGATTTTGCCAGCATTCAGGCTGAGGTAGAGTTCCATCCCGTGGGTGACTTCTTGCCAGAACTGAAAGACCTGGGCTGTGGCAGCGCGGAGGATGTCCAGGTCGCCAGGGAGGGCGATCAGTTGATCATCCACTTTGGGGAAGTGAATTTGGCGATCGCGAAGGGTTTGGGTCTGCCAGACAATTCCCGATACGCCATGCTCTCGTTGATAGGCGTGAACAGAAGCACGAAAATCGCTATAAGCCGCAAACTTCTGCAATCCTTCGGGGCGCAGAAACTTATCTAAAAAAGGACTACCAGAGAGACTGACCGCCAAATTCAGGCGCTCCCCGTTCATACAAGCCTGCCGTTCATTCGCCAGAATTTGGATTAAATCTTCGGTACTGTAACGGTGGGACATCAAGCAATCCTCGCGTCAAAGTGAACCAACAGGATCAGGGGCTTACTTCAACAATGCTGGTCGCAGAAACTTGTTTCTGAGTATCGACTAGTCTTTGCCAGATTGTCATGTGTCTTGGTGACCTCTACCACGGATTTTTATGAAAGTTTGTTTGCCAGCACTGTAGAGCCACTGGGTAACCGCCGAGGTAACTTAAGCTACTGAGTCGGAAAATATTCCGCCGGAGGAGCCATCGGATTGCGCCCAGCCAATTCCCAGTGAGTGTGCTGGCTCACTTTGGCCGATTAAGCAGCGGTTGCTGAAGTTCACTCGATACCCTCACACCAAAATCTATCCAGCGCTCATGAGGCTATTAATTTTAGACTTTAAAGTTTTTTTACGACGATACGGAATTCGTCCAGATTACCAAGATGAAGAGATGATATAGACATTTTCCTAAGCAATTAGCAGGTCAATCATTCACCGATATAGGAGGAATCTTATGGCCAGGTCATGCGCTGCTGTAGTCGCGATCGCGCCCTTCATCCTGCTTTCCCTCTGGCAACCTGCTGTCTTAGCGCAAATCACCGCTGCCCCTGATGGCACCAATACCAACGTGAACCAGGCGGGCAACACCTTTAACATCACCGGTGGCACCCAGGCTGGGAGCAATCAGTTCCATAGCTTTCAACAATTCGGTTTGAATCCGAATCAGGTGGCAACCTTCCTCACCCATCCTGTGATTCAAAACATTCTGGCGCGAGTGACGGGCAGCGATCCTTCCATCATTCAGGGGCAAATTCAGGTGACAGGCAGCAATGCCAACCTGTATCTCGTCAATCCTGCTGGCATTGTGTTTGGCGCAAATGCCAGTCTAAATGTCCCCGGCTCGTTTGCCGCGGCGACGGCCAATGGCATAGGGGTGGGCAATGGCTGGTTCAATGCCGTGGGTGCCAATCACTATGGAGCTTTAACGGGGCAACCCAGCGGGTTCGCTTTTACCACGTCGCAACCGGGGGCAATTATCAATGCGGGCAATTTAGCAGTTGGGCAGGGGCAAAGCATCACCCTGTTGGGCGGCACCGTGATTAATACCGGGACGATCGCGGCTCCCGGTGGCACGGTGACGATCGCCGCTGTGCCGGGTCAAAATTTAGTGCGAATTACACCAGAGGGCAGTTTACTCAGCCTGGTATTGCCCACGGAGGCGAGATCGGCGATCAATCCCGCCTCCGCGACTCCCCCGTCTCTACCTGCCTTGCTGACGGGGGGCAATCTAGCGAATGCGACGGGAATTACAGTCGAAAATGGGGTGACACGGCTGACGGGTTCCGGCACCCCAGTCACGTTGGGGGATGTCGTTGCGAAGACGATTCAAGCGCAAACGGCTAATCTCTCAGCTGCAAACAATGTCACCCTGGTGGAAAGTCAGGTACGGACGACGGGCGATTTAAATATTCGCGCGAACAATACGGTGGTAGTGCGAGACAGTATTGCCAATCCGGTGACGCTCCAGGCCGGCGGAAATTTGACTATCCAGGGCGATCGCGGCATTGATGTGATGGCGCTTAACCATCCGACTGCAGCCTTTCAAAGTGGGCGTGACCTGAATTTAATCAGCAATGGGATCATTTCTGGCGACACGCATTACGCCAGCGGTGGCAATTTTGCCATGCAAAAATCCGATGGCACTCCCGGCACTTTTATCAGCATTCGAGACCCGATCATCAGTGCCAATGGCGATGTCACTTTTGGGAATTACACTGGGCCGTCCCTCAAAGTCGAAGCGACAGGTAACATTACCACGGGCAATATCTCGATTACGGGGACTGATCCCACCTTTGCGGCGGCTCCCCTCGGCAGCGATCGCCGCCTTTTAGCCGACTACTTCACCGTCATTTTGCGGGCTGGGGTACCCGTCTTACAAGAATCCGCCGTTGCCACCAATCCCTCTGTCATCCCACCCTTTGCCGTCAACACCGGGGGTACTACCTTTACTGGCAGTTCTGCCACGCCAGCCACGGGTCGCGTCACGGTGGGTAATTCTGCTACTCCCTCGGTGCGCAGTATTCAAGCCGAGTACGTCGATATTTCTGCGCCCAATGGCATTCTGATTCATTCCCCCATTGATGCAGGCTACGTCAAACTCACTGCCAGCGCTGGCGATGTGACTGTCCACTCGATTCGGACGCAATTTATCAACAGTACGGGGGTAAACGGGGATATCGACATTACCGCAGATGGCAAATTTAGAGCCACGGGGACTCTGGATGTGTTGGGCCCAGGTTTCTTGGGATACGCCACAGGGCTGAAAAACTACGTCTTAGTCGATCCGAATCTCATCCCATTTCTGGTCACTCAAACAGGGGCCACGATCGCCCAGGTTTCTACCGCGATCGCTGGCAGTAATCCGGCAGACGGCACCCAAAAAATGTACCTTAGTACCCCCATCAGCATCAGTTCCAGCATCGGTACCATCCGAATTCGCTATGGGGCTGGCGGGGTCACTACGCCGCTGTCTGCGGGGGTCAACTTAGAAGGAGACAACACCCCATTTGTGATTGGCCCGAATGTCACGCCCAATCCCGGTGCTCCTTACGTGATCCGCAATCCCGCCAACAATTACAGCACCTTTGTCGCCACGCCCTTCAGCTTGAATAAAAACGAATCGGCCGCTCTGTCCACCATTCCAGCCGATGCTAGCGGGACTGTGGGCGCAATTATCCGCACGGTCGTCATTGACGGGAGCTTGACAGTTGCCACGCAAAATCGCGTGATTGGCTCGACCACGCCCTTGATCCCCGCCGCTCCCCCACCCGAAAGTGCCATCACCCCGCCTCAGCCACCCACCCCCACCGTCACCACAGCGGCCACTACCGTGGGGCAAGACACCCTACAACGCACGGTTGTGAGCCAAAATGCTTGCACCCCAACGGACACTAACCCCAACCCGCGCGGCACCCCGCGATCGCCCACTGGTCTTAACCCCTGCCTGACCACGACCACCGATGACCAGCAAATTTTGAAAATCCTGGGCGAAGATGGACAACCGCCACCCCGCTGATGCGATTGCTGGGATTAGACCGCTCACACCGGAGCCTGTCACGTTACTGGGCAAGCCTTATCCCTGTGGTAAGGTTGAACCAGACGCACGCTCAAGGAGGGATGTGGCATGAATTTGATCAATCAGCCCCTCGATTTTGAGATTGAATATCCAGACTCCGACGGGTTGCCGATGGCAGAAAGTGATCAAACTCGAGATTTTCTCATTTACTGTGTGGAAGCCCTCGACTCTTATTTTCGCGATCGCCCGGATGTATACGTCTCCGGCAATTCCTTCATTTACTATCGCCAGGGTGTCCCGGATGCCGTGATTGCGCCCGATGTCTATGTCGTGTTGGGGGTGGAGAAGAAAAAGCGCCGGAGCTTTAAAGTTTGGGAGGAAGGCGGCATTACACCCAGCTTTGTGATGGAAATTACCTCAAAAACGACGCAAGAAAAAGACGAGCAGGAAAAACCGCATAAGTACGCACAACTGGGAGTTCCGGAGTATTTTCAATATGATCCAACGGGGGATTATTTGCGTCCGCCCTTGAAAGGATCGGCTTTAGTGGGAAACCAGTACTGCCCGATAACTCCCACTGCGACCGGATCTTTGATGAGTCAAGTTTTGGGCTTAGAGTTACGCCTCATTGAGGGCGAACTCCGCTTTTTTGTCCCAGAAACGGGCGAGAAACTACTGAGCTTTGCGGAGATGGAGCAATCCCGACAAGCCGCCGAACGAGCGAGGCAAGCCGCCGAACAAGCCCGCATTGATGCCATTCCCAGGTTGCTGGAGATGGGGTTAAGTGTGGAACAAGTGGCGATCGCCCTCGGTTTGACCGTGGCACAGGTGATCGCCCAGCAGCCCAGATAGGTTGACAATGAGAGCCGTGTTGCGGACTGGAACCGCGATCGCCTTGCTGCTGTGCTTGACTAGCCCCAATCTGGCTGTACTCGCGGCACCTGAGCCGTTACCCGCTAATGCTGCCGAACAATTGGTGCAGCAGGGCGATGCCGCATTTCAGGCGGGTCAGGTCGCTCCGGCGATGCAACTATGGCAGCAAGCACGGCAACAGTTCCAACAAACCCAAAACCGCCCTGGCGAACTGCGAACGGTGTTGAAATTGGGGGCGGCGGCGCTCAGCCTGGAGCGTTATCAAGACGCAATGCCTCTCCTGGAGCAAGCCTTAACCTTCAGCCAACAATTGCCAGATCAACGCTCAGAAGCACAAGCCTGGGGCAATTTGGGCATTGTGCATCAAGCTTTGGGGCGCTACAGTCAGGCGATCGCCACTCATCGGCAAGCGGGCAAACTGTTGCTGGCATTGGGCGATCGCCAGGGATTAGGCCAAGTCCTGACGAATTTGGGTAACACCTTTGAAGCGGTGGGCGATTACACCAACGCCACGATCGCCTTTCAGCAAAGCCTGAAGCTCACACGACAAACGGGCGATCGCGAGGGAGAAGTGGTCGCCCTCGGCAATTTGGGCGCAATGGCAGCCAATCAGGGGCAGGATCAGGAGGCGTTGCAGTTATTTCAGCAGAGTTTAGATCAGGCTAAAGCCCTGAATTATTTACCGGGACAGGCCAATGCCTTACTGAATTTAGGCTCCACACATCACGCGTTACGGCGGCTCGATCGCGCCATTACCTTTTACCAATCCAGTTTGCAACTAGCGCAGCAAATGGGCGATCGCCAACTGGAAGCCCAGGCATTAGGAGCACTGGGACTGGTTTACGAGGATCAAAAAAACTTTCCGGAGGCGATTCGGCAGCAGCAGCAAAGTTTGGCGATTGGGCGATCGCTGGACAACCCCGAAATTCAAGGGCAGGCATTAAATAACCTCGGTCATACCCTCTTCAATGCCGGCCGGTTGAAGGAAGCCGAAACCACTCTCCGCCAAGCCATCCAGTTGTTAGACGGGTTGCGCCCTGACCTGAGCGATCGCTACAAAGTTGCCATTTTTGACACCCAATTGCATACCTATAGCCTGCTACAACAAGTTCTGATTGCCGCCAAGCAGTACGAAGCCGCTCTGGAAGCCGCCGAATGGGGTCGCGCCCGCGCCTTTGCCGAACGCTTAGCCCGCCGTGTTCGTGACGATCAACCCAAACCAACACCCCCCGATCACCCTCGTAGAGACGTGCCGTTGGAACATCTCCCGCAGGCGATCGTGCGTCCCATTCGGATGGCGGACATTCGGCGGATTGCGAAGGAACAAAAGGCGACCTTGGTGGAGTACGCGATCGTCCCGGATGACGACTTTAAGTTTCGGGGCAAACAGCGGGGGCGGGAGGAATCCCTCCTGATCTGGGTCGTGCCACCGACGGGACCTGTGCAATTTCGGCGGGTAAACTTGAAACCCTTATGGCAGCAGAATTTAACGCTGGAAAAGCTCGTCGCCGTTAGCCGCAATTGTTTGTACCCGCCCTTCAGTTGTGCCGAAGTGTTACAAACTCCAGTAACGGTAGCCCCACGATCGCCCCAATCGACTGCGCCCAGTGCCCCTCAGCGACGGGTCAATCCCGCTCTGCATCAGCTGTACCAACTGTTAATTCAGCCGATCGCGGACTTCCTGCCAACGAATCCCAGCGATCGCGTCATTATCCTGCCGCTCGAATCCCTTTACCTGGTGCCGTTTCCCGCTTTGCAACGAGCCGATGGGCAATATTTGATTGAACACCACACGCTGTTGACGGCTCCGGCAATTCAAGTGCTCGACCTAACGCGCCAGCTTGCCAGTCAACGACGAACGGCACCGAGCAAAGCGAGCGATCGCTTCCGTCCAGCGCTAGTCGTGGGTAATCCTACTATGCCGCAAATTGGCACCGACCCCCTCGCCCCACTCCCCGCTTCAGAAACCGAAGCCCAACAAATTGCCACCTTACTGCGCACCCGACCTTTAATTGGCAACCAGGCAACGCAGGCTCAGGTGGTGCGGCAAATGGCGACTGCCGCCGTGATTCATCTCGCCACTCATGGCTTACTGGAGTTTGGGCAAGCTTTGGACGATACGGCGATTCCAGGGGCGATCGCCCTCGCCCCCAATCCTCGGCCGACAGATACCCGTGCCCCCAATGGCATCCTCACAGCCGGCGCTATCCTAGATTTGCAGTTGCGGGCGCATCTGGTCGTCCTGAGTGCTTGCGATACAGGCCGGGGGCGCATTACGGGCGATGGTGTGCAGGGGTTATCCCGCGCCTTCATTGCGGCGGGTGTGCCCAGTGTCATCGTTTCGTTGTGGGCAGTGCCCGATGCGGCCACGGCGCATCTGATGGTGAATTTTTATGAGCATCTATTGCAGCAACCGGATAAGGCTAAAGCTCTCCGGTTTGCCATGCTGGAAACCATGAAGCAATATCCGCGACCGTTGGATTGGGCGGCGTTTACCCTCATGGGCGAGGCGGACTAGCGCCGATTACGTTTGTTCATGGTGCTCGTAGGCGGCGACGATGCGTTGAACGAGGGGATGGCGCACGACATCGGCTTTCGTCAGATGACAAAAGGCAATCCCTTCCACCGATCGCAAAATGCGTTCGGCCATCGCCAAGCCTGAAGTTTGACTGCTGGGCAGGTCGGTTTGGGTGAGGTCGCCAGTGACCACCATCCGCGATCGAAAGCCCAACCGCGTCAAAATCATTTTCATCTGGGAAGGCGTGGTGTTTTGGGCTTCATCCAGGATGACGAAGGCGTTATTTAACGTCCGTCCGCGCATATAGGCAATGGGGGCAACTTCAATCACCCCCCGTTCCATCAGGCTGGGAATTTTTTCTGGGTCAATAAATTCAAACAGGGCATCATACAACGGGCGCAGGTAAGGATTCACCTTTTGCTGCAAATCTCCCGGCAAGAAGCCCAATTTCGCGCCCGCTTCCACCGCTGGACGGGTCAAAATCAACCGTTCGCACTCGTTATTCAGCAGTGCTTGCACGCCCAACACAGCGGCTAAAAACGTCTTGCCCGTTCCCGCTGGCCCAATACAAAAGGTCAGGTCATGCTGCTGGACGGCTTGAATATATTGCCGTTGCCGAAACGTTTTCGCCCGAATCGCATCACCCCGCCGGGTTCGCGCCAGGGTATCGCGTTGCAGATCCTTGAGTTCATCTTGGCGTTCGGTATCGATCGCCTGTCGCGCCGTGAGAATATCTGCCGTCGACAGATTTTTCCCTTCCAACCAAATACTTTCGAGGGCTTGAATCAGCTTTTGGGATAGAGCCACTTGCTGATCCGTCCCGGACACCATTAATTCCTGACCTCGGAGCACCAAGACGGCACCCGTCTGCCGCGCAATGAGCTTCAGGTTTTCCTCACGCTCTCCAGCGAGGGCGATCGCGCTTTCGACATTGGGTAATTGAATCGTTAAGGCAGCAGGCATCCAGGCTCCAAACTAACGGGATGGGCGCGGCACCGGACGACGGTTGGGGGGCGGTCGCCGGGGTGGACGGTCGCTCTCTTCTTCGCCCTCATTGCCGCCCGTCCCAGTGGCACTGCCAAACACATCCAGGTGGACGGAGTAACCTGACATCTGAGCGATCGCCGTCAACACGGTGCGAATCGCCTGGATATTGCGCCCCCCGCGCCCAAACACCCGCCCTTTATCGGCTCCTTCAAAAGCCATCCGAATCCACACGCGCGATCGCTGCGGAAATGTCTCACAGTCGAGCTTGAGCGCTTCCGGGGATTCGAGGAAGGGGTTGACCAGAAACCGCACCAGGGTTTCAAAGTCTGGTAGGGGCGTGTCAGCAGCGGGGGACATGGCTTCAGGCATTAAGCATTCATTTGATCGAAGACGTTTTGTTTTTCCAGAATGCTCCGCACGGTATCCGTCGGTTGCGCCCCTTCTTTCAGACGCTTGACGATCGCGGGCACATTCAGCCGCACTTCATCCGTCCGGGGGTTAAAGAAACCCAATTCTTCTAACGGTCTGCCATCCCGGCGAGACGTGCTGTGGGCGGCTACGATTCTGTAGCTCACTTCCCGTTTTTTACCAAATCGCTTGAGTCGCAATCTAATCATCGGCTGTTAGGGGATTTTCCCAAGAGGTCATTAAGGTGGACACGGTGATCAAAACCGTGAAAATTCACAGACTACTGATTGTATCACGATAACTGCCGGGATGAACTCGTTTGTCGTGGAGCCGGACAGTCATAGCGTTGATAGCGGTAGCCATCCACTGATGTTAACGGCATGGTGGCCTCACATCCCTGCTGGCTCAAGACTGCCTGAGAGCGGGGATTCAGCTCACTGCGAAAGTTGAGCCGCCAGACCGTAAAGGGCGTTGAGAAGGATTTCAGGGCGGTTTGTAGGGTAGCGATCGCGGTTTGGGGTTGCTGGGGCGGAGCCGTCGCCAACAGGAATTGACTCTGCTGGGCGGCAGTCGGGTTGACCTGGAATAGTTCCCAGGCGATCGCCATCAGGCGGCTACTGTGAGCGTGGGTGCGATAGGGGATGGCAATCAGGGTGGGCGGTTGAAAGTCGATGTTGATGGCAGTTGCGACCTGATCGGGACGGTGGGTGCGTTGATAGCCCCAATCGCCGACGACGGTAAGACTGCCCACCAGACTAAATCCCAGGACGATCGCGATCGCGGCTTTGCCACTGATCTGCCCAATTTTAAGACCGGGAATCAGGGGTGCCTGTCGCTGCCAGTAGTCCGCCAGACAAAGGGCAACGAGCAAAATCACCGCCGGGAGGCAAATGAATTGATAGCGAAAGACGCTGCTGAAGTTGAGGCCGAAGCCAAAGGTGAGCAGGAACGAGAGCACCAGCACCGCGCCCACAAACCCTAATAGCAGGACGAGGAGCGCCGCGATCGCCGGATCTTGCGCCTGATTCCGTCCGCCCCGCCAGAGTAAGGGCATTGTCCACAATAAGAGCGCTGCCCCAACGACCCCAGTGAGCACCAGTCCCCAGACCGGAATGCCTTGAATCGGCAGGAGATAGATCATCGACACGAGTCCCGCCAGTGTGCGCAGGAGTTGATCCAGTCCGGTGGAGTGATCTAACTCGCCGCGTTGAATCCAGCGAGTGAGTTCGGTGCCGCGAATGTTGGTGAGGGTGGGCAACCAGACGGCGGCGGTGGCGATCGTCCCCAAGGCGACCAGCAGCAAGCGGCTCGTTTGAGGCGGAAATGCCCATTGTCTCGCTTTGATGGCAGACCATTGATCCCAGATCCACCAGGTGAGTCCCGCGATCGCGATCGCCACCAGCGCCAGTAGTACGAAATAGTGGGTGGCAATGCCCAGGCCGTTCACGACAATCCACAGCCCACAGAGTCCCAACGGCAATGACTGTCTCGCTTGTAACCGCTTGACGACAGCGATTAAACAGGTCAGTGAGGCCAATACCCACAGCACTGCCAACGTATAGTGACGGGCTTCTTGAGCCAAATAAATGCCAAAGGGGGAGAACGCCATCAGTACCGCTGCCAGCTGTCCCACCTGGCGATCTCGACTGGCCCACCAGCCCAGCCCAAACATCGCGGGCACAGCCGCCACGCCCCAGAGCGCCGACAGCGATCGTGCGGCCCAGATGGACACCCAACCATTGACGGGAGGAAAAAGCTGTAACCAGAAATGGGTCAGGACGAAGGACAGGGGTGGATGATTACTTTCTGTGAGTAGATTTTGAATGACGGTGAACGGGGTCGCAGTCGGATTCGGTTGCAGCGGTTGCAGGAGTTGGGACAGGGACAAGACCTGATCCAGTGGAATCGTGCGGAAACTGTTGCCGAGACTGAACACCAGGGTCGAGAATTCGTCTGCCCAGACGGGTTTGGTGGCGAGATGAGTGAACCGCAGGAGGACGGCGATCGCCACCCAGAGAAACAGCAGAAAAATGTGCATGCGTCAGGGGGAACTGGTGCAGTCAGAACAGTGCATTCAGACATAGTATATTGATGCGAACCGTCGTCTGTGTCGAATGCCATCTCTTGCTGCTGAGCCATTGAAGTTAATGCTGATTGATCCCAATCCCAGGTTTCGGCGGGGATTGGCGATTTGTCTGGCGGAGGCGGGGTTGCAGGTGGTGCTCGAAGCCGATTCCCAGCGGGGGGCGTTACGGGTGTTGACGCAATGGGTGGAGCAGCGACCCACCCAACCGATCGCCCTCGATGTGATCATTCTCAGCCTGGATTTGCCGCCGGGAGAAACCGCCGCGATCGCTCTCTGTCAAACCTTGCGGCAGCAGTATCCCGCCATCCCGATTTTGACGATGAGTGAGGTCAACTCGCCTACCCAAATTGCTGCGGCTTACCAGGCTGGCGCGATGGGCTACTGCCAAAATGCCACCGTGATTGCCGATTGGCTGATCGCGATTCAGCAAGTAGCGGCAGGTTATGCCTACTGGGTGCAGGGCATGGACGCGATCGCCCCCACGACGACCGCGATCGCTGTAAACCCATCCCCCCGTCAGGCTGCCTCTGATCGTCTCAGTACATTCAAGCGGCGCGTGCGGCAATCCGGGCTGGAACAGATTGATAGCGCGATCGCGGCGATCGATGCTCAACTTCAAGATCCCACCCTGACTCCCCTCGACCAGTTATTTCTCACCGGACGGCGGCGCGAACTGCGGGCTTCTCGCTGGTTGGTACAGCAGCTCCTCGTCACCCCAGCAGCGGCTGTGCCCCCCGTCCCCAGGCGTGAGAGTCGGGCTAGCAATCCCCCGCCGCGAGGGGAATCGACTGGCTCTAGCAGCAGCGATGCCGCCCCGCCTTTACCACCCAACCCACCCACCCCACCCGCACCCACCCCGACTGCCCTCACCGTTGCCTCCCCCCCGGCGACAGCCCTGCGTAGTCTTCAAGCATCTTTGTGGGATACGACCTATGCCAAATTGCAGTTAGGGCTGCGGAATTTAACCGAAACCCCGCTGGAAATTGATATTCTGCGGGACGATCGCAAACGCGATTTGCTGGAGATCGTGTTACGCCAGGTGGAAGCGACGATCGCCGAGTTACGACTGTCGCCCCTGGAAGTGTCCCAACTGGTCGAGAAACAAGCGCTGATTTTGGAAGACCTGTGGCGATCGGCCACGATTGATTACTTTGGCCGTTACACGACGCTGCCCTTGGGCGACTCGCCCACCGATCCCTTAAACCAGCAACCGATTGAGATTGTAGAAGTGTTGTTGCAAGATGTGGCGATCGTGCAGGCTGAAATTCTCAGCAAAATTCCGATGGTGCCCGATTTTCTGGCGCACCTGCTGTGGCAATTGCCATTGATGGTGGATGAAACCAGCTATGCGATCGGCAGTGTGGAAGCCATGACCCGCATGGAAGCCCTCCTGCAAAATCTGGTGATTCAGGTGAGCAATGCCGTGATGCAACCCCTGCTAAATCGCTTTGGCAATGTGGTCGCGATTAAGCAAAATTTCTACGATCGCCGCCTGCTCTCCACCCGCGAAATTGAACGCTTCCGCAATAACCTCTCCTGGAAGTATCGGGTGCAGCGCTACTTGAAGGAACCGACCGCCATTTTTGAAAGTCGCTATGCCCTGCTGATGTTTGCCGACTTAGGGATTGTCAAAACCTCGATCTATGCCCCCCGCAATCAGGAGTTAGACGACCTGGCTGGCGTAGGGCTGGCCGTGACGCTGGCGCTAGAAGCCCGCGATGCGATCGCCCCCCGGTTCCGCTCCGCGATCGCCTTTGTCGGCAGTGGTGTGGTTTATGTGTTGACGGAAGTCATTGGGCGCGGCATCGGGCTGATTGGTCGTGGCATCATCAAAGGAGTCGGCAATGTCGTGCAAGATCCGGGGTTTAAGCGGAATGGTCAGCGGTGGCGGGGGTAGGGGGTAGGGGGTTGGGGCAATTTCTAGAAGAATTTCTATCCACAAACTGTAGGGGTTCGGCATTCGGTCACAGGCTTGGCAATGGTTGAGCGGTAATGCGCCGAATGCCAAACCCATGCAGAGATGGTATCTTCTTCAGAAATCTCCTAAAAGCTAAGAGCTAAAAGCTAAAAGCTAAAAGTCAAACGCCGGAGGGCAGCAGGATGAGTGGGATGTGGCAGAAGTGGGGCATGGGTTGGGCGATCGCGGCAGGTCTGGGATTGATGCTCAGTCCTGAGATCGGAGTAGCCCAAACTCCGACACCTGCACCGAATGCGGCAGCGAAGCCAGTGCCGTTGTTCGATCGCTATATGCAGGCGGGGTATGCGGCGACGAATCAGCGGGATCATCAAACGGCGTTGATCTATTTCAAACGGGCACTGGATGAGCGACCTGATGATCCTTATGCGCTTCAGGCGATTCGGAATGTGGAAAGTTATTTGGGCAAAGCGACGGCTGGAATGGTAGAAACAGTGCCCAGCCCACCAACCGGCAGTAGCCCGTCACCAGTGACGAACCCGCCCCCGGTGACCAATCCTGCGCCTGTGCCAACGGTGGTGGTGCCGCCCCTGAATGCGCCCGCGAAGCCGTCTACCCCGCCTGCGCAACCGACGGCGACCAAACCCACCCCGGCACCCGCAAAGCCGACTACGGCGCAACCGACTCCAGCCAAACCCACGCCTGCCAAACCGACTCCGGCAAAACCCGCGACCTCACCAGGCAGCCCGAAACCGACGGCGACCAAACCGACTGCCAAACCCGCTGCGAATCCGAATCAACCGACTCAACTTACGCCGCCGCGATCGCTCCCCACGCCCCAACCGACTGCGCCTGCCGGGAAACCGCCCACTGCGATCGTGATTGTGCCAGCGGCGCGGCCTGCCGATGCGTTTAATGAGCAACAGGCGATCGCGTTGATTAATCGCTGGTTGCAGGCCAAAGGGGAAGTGTTTGCGCCACCCTATGACCAGCAACAGGTGGTAGACCTGACCACGGGTGAATTATTGGCGGCACTGATGCGACCCAACGGCGTGTTGAATTGGCTGAAAACGAATCGGGCTTATTTTCAGTACGGCGTGCAAAAAGTGGATGGAGTCGAACGCTTTGCCGTGGCTCGCGATCGCGCCACGATGGAAATTAACCTGACGGAAGAACGGACGTTGTATCTGAATGGGGTGATTGATCCGACGCGGACCGATTTCACCAGCCAGCGGGTGCGCTTTACCTTTGTGGTGGATAATGGCACCTGGAAAATTGCCGATTACAAGACGGTGGCAGGTTCGTTGCTAGAGCGATCAATCCTGACCCCCACGGCTGGTATTCAGTAACCATTCAGGAGCACCGTGATGCAGTTTTACTTGACTCGCTGTCTACCGCTGATGTTTTGCCTCAGTTTGATTGCGCCCTCGGCAGCGGTCAGTGCTGTGACCTGGGAAAAGGTGACCCAAAATGCGGTGGGCGATCGCTTTTTAGTCGATACCAGTTCCATCCAGCGGCAGGCCGACACCGTGCTTTATTGGGAATATCGCGAGTTTCCGCAGGCCAACAATGCCTTTTTAGAAGCACCCGTCGATCGCCCCGTGCATGGCGTGGTCTTGAATTGGTCAGCGAATTGCGCCAACAAAACCCAACGGTTGCGCCAGGTGACCGCCTATGACCAAGACCGCAAAGTGATTAAACGCTTCAGTTATGGCGACAGTGGCACCCTGCTCCAACCGCGATCGGGCAGTAGCGCTAGTACTGTGCTCAACTACGTTTGCACGCCAAAGTGAGATACCTGCTTTGTCAAGGGGAAGTTAGGGGGATCGATGCGGGAGCTATCACTTTAACAGCAGGACTTCCCTCCTACCGCAGCGCCCTTTGAATACCGGGATCCAATTTATCCGCAAAGTCATCTGGTCACGACCTATGTTTCTCTTCCTCTCCAAGCTGATTCCTCTCTTTTTCTATCCGCTGGGATTGATTGCTATTTTGCTGATCATTGCCACGGCGTTGCTCTGGAGTAAGCCGCGATTGGCGACGATTCCGATCGCGCTGGCGTTGGTGGTGTTGCTGGCGAGTAGTAATGGCTGGGTGAGTGAGTGGCTGGTGCGATCGCTGGAATATCAATATCTGCCGCCTGCGAGTTTGCCGACGGCGGATGCGATCGTGGTGTTGGGAGGGGCGACGAAGCCACCGATTCCGCCGCGACCATGGGTGGATGTGAGTGAGGAGGGCGATCGCGTGTTTCATGCCGCCAACCTATATAAAGCGGGGAAAGCGCCGAAAATCATCCTCAGCGGCGGGCGAGTGGATTGGGAAGGGGATAATGTGTTTCCCGAATCGCAGGATATGGCAACGTTGCTGGAATCGATGGGAGTGCCGGCAACGGTCTTAATTCAGGAACCCAATTCTCGCAATACGCGCGAAAATGCGGTGAATGTGAAACAAATTATGCAGGCTCAGAACATCAAAACGGTGCTGCTGGTGACTTCGGCGTTACACATGCCGCGATCGCTGTGGATTTTTCGCAAGCTGGGAATTGAGGCCACTCCTGCCCCGACAGACTTTTTAGTCACCAACGAAACGCACGCCGAAATGCAAAGTAGCCTCCCTGCGATCACCTTAAATTTGTTGCCGGAAGCAGAACGGTTAAGATCGACGACTCGCGCCTTGAAAGAGTATGTCGGAATTGGGGTTTACTGGCTCCGAGGTTGGCTCTAAGTCTCGCTTTTGGTGCAATGATACAGGTAGGATACTGCACCCCAAGAGCATAGATTTTCGCTTCTCTGCATATTAATATGAACTCCCTGTTGCAAAGTTTAGATGGGGCGATCGATCGCCAACCTGTCTTGGTGTCCAAAGAAACCGCACTGGTCGATGTCGTGCACTTAATGCATCAGCATCGAGTTGATTACGTTTTAATTACGGAACAAGATGCGCTCCTCGGCATTTTTACCGCGCGGGATCTGACCCGTTTAGTTGCAGCGCAAATACCCCTATCAACTCAGGCGATCGCCACGGTGATGACCCCCAAAGTCATTACGTTTCCTTTGACGGACAAGACGGAGGTCGTGTCGGTGCTCTCCATCTTGCGGCAGCATCGCATTCGCCATTTGCCGCTGGTGGATGAACAGCAAATCTTGTGTGGTGTTGTCACGCCCTATAGTTTGCGTTCCGTCCTGGAACCCGTTGACCTGCTCAAGCTGCGGCGGGTGGAAGAAGTGATGTCTACCCAGGTGATTGTCGCCCTGCCCACTGCTTCCCTGTTGCAGATTAGTCAACTGATGACGACGCATCGGGTGAGTTGCGTGGTGATTGCCACTGGTGAAGCGGGGCACCAGCGACCGTTGGGCATTCTCACTGAGCGCGACATCATTCGGCTTCAAGCGACCCATGCCAACTGGTCAATGGGGTTGGCGCAGGATGAAATGAGTTCACCCTTGCAAGAAGTCTTGCTGGATGACTCCCTCTGGCAAACTCACTGGACGATGCAACAGCTCCATGTGCGGCGCATGGTGGTCGTCAATACCGCTGGCGAGCTGGTGGGCATTGTGACGCAAAGCAGTTTGCTGAAAGCGATCGATCCGATGGAGTTGGCGCACACCGTCGCCGCGCTGCAAGAGGTGGTGACTCGTCGCACGGAAGAGTTACAAACGACAAATGCCCAACTGCAAGCCGAAGTATCAGCTCGCCAGGAAGCTGAAACCACACTGCGGCAACTGAATCAAACCCTGGAAGCACGGGTGCAGGAACGGACGATCGCCCTGGTACAAGCGGAAGAACGGTATCGCACCCTGGTGGAGCATACCCCCGATGCGATCGCCCGGTTTGATCGCGCGGGGCGGTTTGTCTATGGGAATGCCGCGATCGCCGCGCTGCTGGGACTGCCTGCCTCAGCCCTGCCGGGACAGCGGTGGTCAGAGTTGGCGGGCTGTCCAGCGGCGATCGCGACAACCTATGAGAAGACAATTCAGCAAGTCATTGCCACCGCAACAGAATCATTTCAGACGATCTGCCACCTCACCTCATCCGGCGAACAGTGGATGCAGGTGCGGTTTGTGCCGGAATGGGATGAGACGGGAGCCGTAGCGACAGTGCTAGCGATCGCCCGGGATGTGACCAGTCTCAAGCAGGCCGAACTCGGTACCCAGCGTGCCCTCGCCCGCGAACAAGAACTCAACACCTTAAAAGATTCCTTTATTGCCACCGTTTCCCATGAATTTCGCACCCCACTGACCATTATCACGATGGGCATTGAGTTGTTGGGCCAGGAGCGCGATCGCGACCAGGCAGAGCAAACGCAGGTGCGCGTCTCCCGACTGTTAGCGGCCACTGACTACATGACGGATCTGCTGAATGACTTTTCGACCATCAGCAGTTTGATGGGCAAGCAGTATGAACTCGCCCTGTCGCTCACCAATGTTGCCACGCTCTGTG